>NZ_JBMDIS010000078.1:0-29436 GCF_057808775.1 Pseudomonas sp. FG86
AAAGTGTCCACCATGTCCCCGCACACCCGTCAACCATGTGTCCGGTCCATACAGGCTCTTTCCAAAAGTGACCCGCTGTAAGAGCGGAACCCTAAGCAGCCGTGACCGCAGCAACGGATATGTACTCGGTCAAACCCAACCACATGGTCGGCCCAAAGGCCGCCACGGAAGCAAGCTCCCTCGCCACAGACCACTGAAAATTGTGTAGATACCCATGGACATCGGGGCAAGTCGAATCGTCGCACCGCCCCTCCCATCTTGGTTTTGTAGTGGTTGTCAGGCGACTTTCTGCTCGCGTTCAGCAATCAGCTGGCGGGTGAGGGGGATCAACCGCTTGCCATAGTCGATCGCATCGTTGAGCGGATCAAACCCACGAATCAGGAAGGTGGTGATGCCGAGGTCGTAATAATCTACCAAGGCCTCCGCAACTTGCTCGGCGGTGCCCACCAACGAGGTGGAGTTACCTTGCGCCCCCAGCAACCCGGCAATCCCGGTCCACAAACGCTTATCCAGCCGCGCCCCCTGCGCCGCCGCCGCGAGCAAGCGGCGTGAACCTTCGTTCGGCGGTTCACGCCGCACAAAACCGTTCTTCTCTGCCAGCGCCGTCGCCTGCTGCAAGATGCTCTCGGCCCGCGCCCACGCCAGCTCCTCGGTCTCGGCGAGGATCGGCCGCAACGACAGGCTGAAGCGAATCGTGCGCCCGTGCTTGGCCGCTTCAGCGCGCACCTGGGTCACGATTTCGCGCACTTGCTCATAGGTCTCGCCCCACAACGCGTACACATCGGCATGCTTGCCTGCCACTTCAATCGCGGCCTTGGAGGAGCCGCCAAAGTACAGTGGGATATGCGGCTGTTGCGGTGACTTCACCGCAGAGTGCGCGCCCTCCACCTGGTAGTAAGTGCCGGCGAAGTCGAAGGGCTGTTCGCTGGTCCATTCCTGGCGCACCACGCTCAGGTATTCGTCCGTGCGCGCGTAGCGTTCGTCCTTGCCGATATGGCTGCCGTCGGCGCGCAGTTCGCGGTCGTCACCCCCGGTGATGATATGCACGGCGGTACGCCCGCCGTTGAACACATCCAGGGTGGCGAACTGGCGCGCTGCCAGGGTCGGTTGGGCAAAGCCGGGGCGGTGGGCAATCAGGAATTGCAGTTTTTTCGTCACGCTGGCCGCATGGGAGGCGATCAGCGTGCTGTCCGGGCTGTTGGAGTGGAAGGCCACCAGGGCGCGGTCGAAGCCGGCCTCTTCGTGGGCCCGGGCCACGGTCTCCACGTAGTCCGGTTGCAGGGTCGGGCCGCTGCGCGGGTGGATCTCGGATGCGTGATGGCCACCGATATAGCCGATGAATTCAATGCTCATGGTCTGTCCTTGTCGAGTACGGGGTTAACACCTCCACCGGGCAGGGGGTCGGTTATGCTCATACACGGTAGGGCCAGCCAAAGCCTGTGTAAAATGCCGTTTGGTTCTATTCTAATTATTAAAATATAGAATCATAGTTTAGTTGTTTGATCAGTAAATTGCATTTTGTGCGTAAGGCTGACGTTAGATAACGTTGTATTTTGCCCAGGGCTAAGGTCTGATGGGCGCCGAAAACGGTACCTCGAAGGTTGAGCATTGATGCGGGCAGAACTTGCGCAATATGGCGGTATCACCGTCATGATTCCGGCCGCGGTGGTGATTGCTGTCTGGTTAAGGTATTCCTCCCCTTGGGCGCTTCGGGCGTGGGTCATGACGGTCGGTGTGACTTATTCGATTGTGGCGGCTAGTAAGTTAATGTTCAAAGGGTGGGGTTTATCTTTCCAGCACGTGGACATTGCAGTAATAAGCGGCCATGCCATGAACACCTGTTTAATGGTGACGGTGGCAACAAGTATGTTGGCGCGCCAGTTCAATTTGGCGTGGCGCTGGCCGGCGGCGTGTGTGGCGCTCACGCTAAGTATCGGGTTCAGTGCTTATTGTGTCGCTCCCTATATACACCCACTGAATGAAGCCCTGGCCGGTGCCGCACTGGGCGCCGTCGCCGCGATTGCCTTTCTCTGGCGTATTGATACCGCCAACGTCAAGGTATCCCCCTCGTTCATGAGCGGTGGGCTGGTGTTTTTGCTGGCCTGTGCGCTGGTGCCCAAATATAACGCGGAGTTGCTGCTCAACCGCGTTGCCGTGAGCCTTTCAGGGGCCGAACAAGCCCATCAGGAACCGGCCTGGCGTCTGGGCGCCGCGCGTGGCAAGGCCGAATAGGTCGCCAGGTCCAGGGCGCGGTTGCTCTCCACCATCAGTTCCAGCAGCACCGTTTGCGCATTGAACTGCCGCATATCGCCCCGACGTTGTGCACCCTGCATCTGCTTGAGCAGCGCATGGGTGATTTGCTGGGGTGAGCTGCCTTGCAACTGGTCCAGCCAGTAGCCTATTGCCCGGGTGTTCTGCTGGTACTGAGCGCCGACTGCTGGCTCCACAAGCCCTTCGAAAATGCCCGTGAGTTTTCTCAGGGCATGGCTACGGCGCAGGTCCTCCCACAGGTTCATGGCCGCTCCTCGGTGCCGGAGATATTAGCCAGCAACTCATCGGTCTTGACCTGCATGAACTGGCTGTCGCCACGGCTTTCCACGCACAGGCACACCGACAGTGCATCACTGACCTGCAGCTTGAAACGCCAGTCGGCGAAAACCATGGACAGCCCGGCGCCGGAGTCATCGCTGTCCAGGGAGTGGTCGGCGTACAGCACCTGCATGCGTTCGAGGACACGGGTCGAGTTATTCACCTCGATATGTATATTCCCTGAAGAAGGAAATAGGCCGATGCGCTCTACCAATAACTTTGGACTTTTCATGAGGGTACTCCGTTGCGTTGTTCAATAAGCCCAGGCTCCACCGAAAGGGCCCAGAGCATGAGTAATCGCTGATCATGAAGGGGTGGCCAATAGTTGTTTGGGGCACGTCAGCAGCCAATTTTGCTGTCGCGCCCAACTTGCAGGAAGGTCCATACAGCCAGTCAATAAACTGATCGCATCAGGGGAGTGCTGTGAGCTTTTTATCCCTTACAAAGATAAATGGCTTTTCTATCGCGGAAAAAGTCAAAACGGAAACAGCTGAGACCAGCGCAAGTACAATCGGTAATGATGCGATATATTGAAGTGCGCTGCCCTTCTCGAAGGGAAATACGTTAAATACTGAAAACAGCATATAAAGAATAAGTCCGTGAATCAGGTAGATACTATAGCTCACTTCGCCCAGGGTCTTGAGCCCCTTGCTTTCCAGTACACCAAAGATAGTATTGCCAAGGGCAATCATGATGAAGGGGATACCCAGTAGCAGCATCTGGAAAATAGAATATCCTTGGTCAATAAACATCCCAGAGGCGATAAAAGCTAAAACCACAACAGACGCCGTCCTCGATTTGGCAAACGACGAAAACGCCGGAAAATTTATATTTATGATTGCGGGAATAAAACCAATAAAGAATAGCAGGGCTAGTTTAGGAACTACCAAGCCGAGGTAAATGCCTGGGATCGCCACTATCATTACCGTTACTGATAAGGCGAGATATTTGCCGTACCAGCGCCTATTGAAAATAGCAGCCACTGCGGGAAGAGATAAATAAAAAAGCCATTCATATCGGAGTGTCCAATGCGCGCCGGATGTCATATGAACGCTGTCTGGTGACCCATTAAAAGACGAACCGACAAAAAGCCCCCAGCTCACCAGGCCTTTTATGAGTCCCTTGGTGTCGGCATCAAAAACAAAACCGGTTTTCATAAGACTAATGACAAAGACCATGAGGACGACAAATATATAAAGTGGCATCACTCTTTGAATTCTTGACCTCAGTAGAAGGTTCCACTGCGGATTTTTTTGGTATATTTTTCCAAAAAATAGAAAGCCGGTTATCATGAAGAAAAGCGAAACTGGCACCACCCCCATATTATTTAAAATGGCACTTTGTGGACGCTCCCAAACCCCACTGATCTTCCAGTGGTAGGTCACAACAAAATGATGACAAACCACAGACGTGGCCAGCAGTCCGCGAAGGGCATCAATGGGCGAAGACCTCAAGAAGGTATGCTCGGTCAAGAGGTTGAGACGCGCAAAGGACACGCTTAAAAAAAGCAGGGAAATACTATATGCAGTAACGATCAAAAAAGCATTGTTCATACTGTCTGCTCGATCATTAATGGGTCTTGATCGTGTGCCCAATTTCAGGAGGCGAAACGATGCACTTATAGTCGGTGGATGTGGCGACGATACGCATAGTCCTGATCGCCGGCGACGGTTTTAATTCGACAAAAACTAACAGGCTGGATTGAGTTTTTATCACGTGTTGGTTGAGGTTTTTAGCCCGTTATTACCTGGCGGAACGTTAAGAGTCCTCGACTGAGGAGAGAGGGGGGCCACTAACTGCATTTGTCATGTTTCTGGTAAAAAGCCTGCGGTCGAGCACCGTGACCGTCACTCCATGAAATCACCTGCATGAGATATTCAGCACCCGCATACGCTGAGAGAATGTTCACTGCCGTTGTAGTGCGTAGCGTTCTCTTGGCAGGTTTTAGTTCGCCTGTGTCTCTTAGCTGTTCAATGGCATCGGCAATCGCAGTAGGGTTATTGGGTGGAACGCAGCGACCAAAGAGACTTCGGTCCAGGACTATCGAGGCGCCGACGGTTGTGGTGGCCACAACGGCGACCCCGCACATGAGGGCTTCGCTGACAACAACACCCCACCCGTCATCGGACGTGGTAGAGGCTAATATCAGGACATCGATCTGACGGAAAAAACAATTAATTTCGCTCATGGGCAATACGCCCCGGAATGTCGCTTCGACGCCGGCTGAAATACAGTGGGCTTTCATTGCTTCTGCTTCGGGGCCGCCACCGGCAATATCGAACGTTACGCGGCCGTTCAATTGTGCCAGCGCGTCCACCACATCAAATATACCTTTTGACTTCACCAAACGTCCCAAGTAGCCGATGCGGAGTTTTTCGGTAGGCGGCGGTATATGGGGCTTCACGATCGGAGGGGATATGAAGTAAGCAAATGGAATGACTTTTTCCGCAGGATAGCCAATCGATGTAAACCACGGTGGTCCATTACGACCGATGGCCAGGATGAACGCAGCGTGGCGACGGTGATAGCGTTCCTCGCCCCAGGACTGCAGCCACCGCAATGCACCAGACCAGCCTGAGGCGACGCGTGGTTCAGACATAATGGCATAGCGCGCTTTATTGGCTTTAATGGATGTCAGTCCTTTGAGGATCGTTGGAACCCACCTTATCCCTGAAAAGATGTGCAGCGAACTTGAAACGGACTCTGCCACTAACGATTCGATAGTTTGGAGATTGGGGGCAACGAGTGTTGTGTAGCCTATTGGGTCAGGAACACTCCAGCCGAGCGCGCGACGACTCTCAGAGAGTTCTTTATCGGCACAGCAAATCAACTCCAGTTGAGGGTTCAAGCGTGCCAGTGCCGTGAAGAAATCTGCCTTGTGCGGGGACAGTGACGGCTCCCAGATAACCAGTCTTCGAAGGGCGGGGGAATCGGTATGCATATCAAGTTATCCTGCAACTATCGGAGTCGGGCTATACGTCGTATCAGCCATGAAGGCTCAAGAAGCCATTTGCGCAGCCTTGCCAGAATCGCAATGTAACGGTCTCGTTCGGACCGTGGCCGTTTGAGCGCTGAGCGGAAAAGACGATCAGCGTCCCTCGCATACAATTCATTCAGGCGCCCGCTCCCAGTGATGGAGGCGTCATGCAAGCGAAAAATAGCCAAGTCTTCACCCATGGTGTTGAAACTGGCGCCTGCCAGGGCCATCTCTAAAAACAGTTCGCCATCCCAGCATGTACGATTTTCGGTATTGAAGCCGCCTACCTTTCTAAACCATTCGCTACGAAAAAAAGTGCCTTGTTGAAAGACTGAAACTGCGCCATACGCGTACCGCCAAGCCGTAAATTTCGATGGCGTAATTGATTTTATAAACGCGCCAGAGGCATCAACAAAGTAACCACAACCAGAAATAACGCTGGTTTGAGTGTTTGTCCGGAAAGCTTCAGCGACTTTTTCCAACGCCTCAGGAAGCAACTCATCGTCGGAGTTGATAAAGCCGAAAATATCGCCAGTGGCGCGTGAAAACCCTTTGTTAAGGCCGTCGGCGGCGCCAGTATCTTTTTCGAAAACCTTAATTAATCGATCCCCATACGACTCGATTATTTCTCGACTACCGTCAGTGCTGCCAGGGTCAACGACAATATATTCGAGGTCGTTGAAATGTTGTGACAGGACTGAGTCTATGCATTTTTTTAGATAGTCAGCCTGGTTAAATGAAATGGTGACAATTGAGATTTTCAATGTGGTTTTCCGTGCTTTGACAGGTGTCTTGAGTAGCAGTAGAGCGCAGCAATGAATATGACTGTACTCCACCGTGCACTCGCACCAAAGGGTGAGAACATAATATTCCAGAACAACTCTATGATGCCGTTATAGAAATAAAATCCGAGAAATCTGAAGTTTTTAATAAACTCGATTAATAACCAGCGACTCATGACTATCCAGAAAAGACCACCGCCAACGCCAGCCCAGACCAGTCCACCCATGAGGTAGGAATGAACCGGTATGAGATCCGTGTTGTAGTTTGCTTCGTCTTTTTCCGAATAGCCCAATGCAAATTTAAGCGCGGTCAGTTTGTCCTGATAACCCCCTGTGTCTTTTGCCCATGAGCCATGCCCCAATAAGGGTTTGTCGAGGAAAGCACCCACAGACACAAGCATTTCACTGCGCCCCCCGAGCAGAGCGCCATATTCACCACTGGCCTGAATCTGAAATTTCTTCGCCGACTCTTCGGGCAGTTTATCCAGGAACCAGTCTGATGAAAAAATCGAGGTAAAGACGGCATTGATTAATAGAAGGAATGCAAAAATAAAAAAGAGCATTTTAGTCGCGGCAAATGGTCCTTTCATACTGTTGAGGGCTGCTGCAAGACGTTTTCGACTGAGCAGTGTATAAGCGGTGACCGCGAGAAGTGGAAAAATGGCCATGCTGCGTGAATCGTTAAAAAAACTGAAGATTGAAAAAATCGATATCAACAGGATGAGATGGGCATTTTTTTTCCGCGCAATGGAAAAAGTGTAAATCGTGGCAAAGAGTGCGATGACCAGTTGCCCTATCCCCCATTTCCAAGCATTGCCCAGGAAGTACTCACTGGGAAATAAAATAAATTGAGGGATAGCGCCGAGATAGGCACCGATTAAAAAAGATGGCATGCGCCGGATGTCACGATCAAAATATGTCGATAAGGCCACGAACGTACACAGAAAGATAACGGGCGCGCCAATACCTTTAACCGAGTCTACGGTTTCGGATTGATTGACTTGATCGGAAATAAATTGGCAAATGGTCCAAATTATACCGAATACAACAAGTGTGCCAATACCCTTTCCCAGCTTAAGCCGGCCCAGGTTCAACGCCAGATAAATGAGCGCAAGGATCTCTCCTGCATAAATCTCACCGCCGAAGGACAATTTCTGGCTGGAGAAAAAACCGATGAATAATGGCGTCAAACGGAGTGCCATTTTCAGTCGAGATCTGTTCAGGTCGATAGTTTTTTTAAGCGAAGGTAGCACCGTGGGTCGACCTGGTAGAGGATAAAGATCGGGCATGCAAATAGTCCCAGTCACAATAAGGTGGCGCGGTAGTTGCGCGAGGCTGTCCATTGAAAAAGGTGTCGTGAGTTTGTTTACGCTCACTATCTAATAAATAAGCCGACGAGCGTTGATCCACTTTAGAGAAGCCCGATCGCGATTTTTTATTAGCTAAGGACAGGTTGTCTGCAAATTTTTCGGGAGCGTCAGTTTGATGTGGCTTCTGAGAAGGCTTCCTCCGACCACCAGCCTGAGTACCTGGCAAGCATTCAATGACCAGATCATTCCGACTAATCCCAGTGTAGAGGTGGCTAATACTTTTGCCGTGAATAAAATGAATAAGTACACGATGTAGAGCTGTACCTGCTGCTTGATGACACCCGCACCGTTTAATACCATCGACTGTACAGTGCCTATGCACGTGAGTACTGCGAACACCGCCATGCCGGTCAGCACGGGGGAAGGAAGTGTCAGGTTTTGGTGGGTCCACACGTTGACCAGTCGTTCCCCGAAGAGCAAAAGAACCAAGCTGATGATGAACGCCAGCGTCCCTGTAAGGTAATAAGCCCAGCGGGTGATCTTTAGAATCCAGGCGCCATTCCCTTCCGCTTTTGCGTTGGCAATTTCTGGCCAGAGGGGAAATAGCGCAATGGAGACGAGGGCGGGTACATAGGTATACAGCCGGGTGTACACGTCCAGCGAGGGGACGATGTCGATGCCGATCAAACTGCCGGCCAGTAAGGTATTTATGCCTACTTCCGCGTACGGAACGACCTGCAGAATCAAAAATGACAGCCCCGTTATCAAGTAAGGTTTTAAAAGGGTGTGGTCATAATATTTAAATCGAGGCACCAACAGTTTCATGCTGCTTCTACGAAATACCACCAGCACTGAAACCCAGCCAATGATCACCGGTACGCCAATCACCCCGAAGACGAGCAGTGACAAGTTTGCGGCTCCGCTCTCTACCACAGCCCATACAAACAGCAGGGACAGCAGGCGTCCACTGGTGGTCCAGGCATTAGCCTCCGTCGTACGGTGACGTGCGAACAAAATCCGTTGGATGAGCCCTGATGGCAAACCCACGAAGACGCAGGCGGAACCCAACAACATCGCCTGATAGCGTGCAATGTCAGCGATGGGCGCGTAGTGGTAGACCCACAGTGCTAACCCGCCCGTCACGATCAGGGCCACGCATGCAATCGTCAGTAATGTAAACCAGACCACCGAAACCGCTTTGCGTGAGCCTTCGGACACTGAATCTTTGCTCTCTCCCGCAAGGGTGTTGACAATGGCCAAGCCAATACCAAAGTCTGCGTAGGCGGACAGTACTGATAACGATATCGCCATTGACAGAAATGCATAATCAACCACGCTCAGCGCGTTAATAGTGAGCGGGATAAGAGCCATTACAATCAACAGATTAAATAATCGGGCGGCCGCGGACCCAAAAATATTCTTGACCAGCCTTCGAAGTCGATTATCTAGACGCACAGCATAAGATCTCTGGTTTGGGTGGAGCAGGGGGGCTTGTGTCAATGGTGAATTCGATCGTTCGAGGGGGCTGTAGGCCTGATTTACTTATCGCCCGATGGAGTAATGAGTGATGCCTTTCTTTTTCATTCGTGCGGGCTCATACAAGTTACGACCATCGAAAATCACGGGCTGGTGGAGCTGCTGTTTGATGAACTCGAAGTCCGGTGCTTTGAACGCTGGCCAGTCGGTAACAATCACCAGTGCCTCTGCATCTTTCAGTGCCGTTTCCTTGGTGCCACACAAATTCAGATCGTCACGGACGCCATAGATACGCTGGGTTTCTTCCATGGCTTCCGGATCGTAGACACTAACCTTGGCTCCCGCGTCCCATAGCGCTTCAATAAGTACTCGGCTGGGGGCCTCACGCATATCATCAGTGTTGGGCTTGAAACTCAGGCCCCAGACAGCGAATGTCTTACCCACCAGATCACCCGAAAAATGCTTATGGATTTGTTTGAACTGGAGGGTTTTTTGTTCATTATTCCGGTGTTCAACTGCTTTCAAGATGCTGGCATCGAAATTGACGCTGCTGGCTGTGCGAATCAGCGCTTGTACATCTTTCGGAAAGCACGATCCGCCGTAACCGACACCAGGGTAGATGAAGTGGTAGCCGATACGGGGGTCAGCACCTATGCCTTGGCGAACCATCTCGATGTCCGCGCCGAGCATCGCCGCAAGGTTAGCCATTTCGTTCATAAAGCTAATTTTGGTGGCAAGCATGCAATTGGCCGCGTATTTCGTGAGTTCGGCACTCCGTACATCCATGACAATAATTTTTTCATGGTTGCGGTTGAACGGTGCATACAGTTCACGTATGACCTCCTCGGCATATGCACTGTCAGTGCCGATGACAATGCGGTCAGGGCGCATACAGTCTGCGACTGCGGAGCCTTCCTTGAGAAACTCGGGATTTGACACGACCTCGAATGTCAGTTCTTCACGTCCTCGCTGAGCAAGGACTTCCACGATACGCCTATTGACCTTGTCGGCCGTTCCTACGGGCACGGTGGATTTGTCAATGATTGTCTTATGGCTTTCCATGTACTGGGCGATTGTTTCGGCGACGCCGAGCACGTACTTCAAATCGGCCGATCCGTCTTCATCCGGTGGCGTCCCAACGGCAATAAACTGCACATCACCATGTTTCACGGCTGAGGCTGCATCTGTGGTGAAAGTGAGACGACCCGCTGCGTAATTTTCTTTTACCAAGGTTTCCAAGCCCGGCTCGTAGATCGGTACGTGCCCCTGCTTGAGTTGTTGGACCTTATCAGCATCAATATCAACGCAGACGACCTCGTGACCGACTTCGGCCAGGACCGCGCCTTGGACCAACCCTACGTAACCAATGCCGAAAACGGTGACTTTCATGTCGATTCTCTATGGAAGTATTTAAGTGCGAAAAGTTAATGTGTTTGGCACGCTACCGCCCCAGGATGTTCTGCTAGTCCCTGAGAGCGATATCGATTGATTAGTTAATTACATCCAAGCCGATAGAGGCTCAGTAGGCGCTTACTGAATACACGGTGAAACTGGAAAAATCGAATCACCTGCAGTGGGTGGCGCTTTAAGCCTTGTCGGACTTATAGTCATAGTGATAGTAGCCGTAGTTTGAATAACCATAAGCTGCCGACGCTCGTCTTTCAACTCCGTTAAAGATGGCACCTTTCAGGTGTATGCCATTTTGAGAGAAACGACGCATAGTCAATTCAATTTCACGGGCCGGGCTCATGCCAAAGCGCGTAACAATCAAGCTGGTACCGGCCTGGCGTCCAACAATGGCGGCGTCTGTCACTGCCAATAGTGGCGGTGTATCAAGAATTACGAGGTCGTAAAGGGCACTGACTTGATCTAACAATTCACTGAAGTTGAAGTGCATCAACAGTTCCGACGGATTGGGAGGGATTTGCCCTCGTCCGATGATATCGAAGTTTTCGATATCCGTTTTGTGTATGGCGGTGATGAGATCACAGCGTTTAACCAGCAAGTCGGACAGCCCATTTTCTGCCGGCGTTCCCAACACTTTATGCAAATAGCCTTTTCGCATATCCACATCGATCAACAAGACCCTCTGCCCTGACTGCGCGATCACCGCGGCGAGGTTTGCCGAGACAAACGTTTTCCCCACCAGCGGGCTGGGACCGGAGATCATCAAACGGTTGTTAGGTGCTTCCAGCATTGCAAAGTGCAGGCTGGTGCGCAGACTGCGCAGCGCTTCAATCGCCAGGTCGGTAGGATGAGACAGGGTGAGCAAAGCGGCAGCCTTGTAAAGGCCCTGACCTCGATGGGTCTTTGCTTCCTCGGATTCCTGCAACACGCTGTAGGGAATAGAGGCATACACTGGCAAGCCTAATTGCTCGATCGCATCCGGGTTTTCCAACCCTTTGTTCAATGTTTTTCGAAATAACACCAGGGCCACAGCGAAGAAACCGCCGAATAGGGTAGCGCCCAGTACGATCAAGAATTTCTTGGGTTTGACGGGCTTCTGAATATTCACATCCGCAGTATCGATCAAGCGCACGTTTCCGACGGTGCCCGCCCGCATGACGTCAAGTTCCTGGGATTTATTCAACAGCTGTGTGTAGACCTCAGTGCCAACCTCAACATCGCGAGTGAGGCTGAGTAATTCCTGCTGGGTGGCGGGTAGGCTGGTAACTTTTCTCTCCAGCATCTTTTGTTTTTCGGTCAACTCACCGATCTGCGTCAAAAGAGCGCGGTAAGCGGGGTGTTCAGGGGTAAACTTTCTATCCATCTCCGCTTGCTGGAGTTTCATGTTGGATATGTTGGTATCCAAATTGACCATCTGCTCAAGGATCGACTTGGTTTCCAGACTGATGTCCACGGACTTGTTACGTGTCTGGTATTGGTTCAGCGCATTCCCGGCTTTCTCCAGATCTTTTTTGATCTCTGGGAGCTTTTCTCTCAAAAAATCCAGGCTTTGAGCAGCCTCTGCCGAGGTGCGTTGCACGTTTTGGCGTACATAAAGCTCAGCAATGGTATTTAGTATCTTTACCGATTTTCTCGCGTCTTTACTTTCCAGTGAAAGATTGAGAATGCCTGATTCTTTCCCGCGTTCAAGCACATCCAAGGCGTCTTGATATTCCAAAATGCTGTTCAGACGAGGGTTGCGGACAACGCTGAACTTCGTTCCTGGATTCGCGCGCAGTTCATCAATTTGAAGTTTAATCCCCCGCTGATTGACTGCTTGCCCCCTCTCGCCCTCCACCAACAGATTGCCGTCTTCGTCGAGCAGTACGTAATCCCCACTGTCGCCGGCGACGAGGGTCAATTTTTTACCGAGTAGACTTTCCGGCAGGTTGAGTTGAGACACCTTAAGAGACTCTCCGCCCCACGCGAAGCTGTTCATACCCAGCCACGGGCTGGCGACCTCGCCCTGAGCCGTCCCTTTGAAACGGCGAGAAATGAACTCACCTACCACAGGGAAGTAGTTCGGCACGATGACAATATCAAGTTGTAGTTTATCGACCGTCTCGCCAATAATTGCACGCGACCTGATCAGTTCGATCTCGGTGGTAGAAGGAGATTCTTTACCCAGCATACTGCTGACATCCGAGAACCCGAGCAGGTCATTCTTTTTGGACTCAACTTGCACCAGCGCATTCGCCTGATAGATGGGCGAGGCCAACAGCGCATACGCAATGCCCACGATCATAAAGATCACGGTAATTGCCATAATCAACCATTTGTGATCTATCATCGTTCCGAACATGCCGAGAAGATCAATCTCGTCATCGTCATAATCCTGCGCATTCACTACGGTTGACTGTTGCATAAGTTAGTTTATCGGCCCTGATGACTATGTGGTGAATGACACTCAGCGTGCGAGACGCTGTGCCCATGCCTGTACGGCTTCTTCTATCAACGTATAAGCATGTACAAAAGCAGGTTTCCCTTGACGGTAGGGGTCTCTGATTTCGCGGTTGTCTTGCCATTTACCCAGCAAGAAGACTTTTCCCCGTGCTTCGGGGGCGATGTTCAAAACACCCTTGATATGGCCTTGCTCCATTACCAGGATAATGTCCGACCCACATACCGATTCTGAGGTCAGTTGACTGGCTTTGTGCGCAGTGGGCACGTAGCCGTGTTCCTCAAGGACCATTCGCGCAGTAGGCTCGATAGGGTTATCGTCCAGGGCGGCGAGGCCAGCCGAGCTAACTTCGATGTCGGAGCGAGCGAGGGCTTCACGTAACAAAACTTCTGCAGTAGGACTGCGACATATGTTGCCGATGCAGACGACCAGAATTTTTTTAAACACGGCAACCTCCTTGGCGCGTAGACAAGTGCTCAGGTGAACTAACCCATTCGAGAATGCTGAGGGGTATTGTAAGGTTTAAGCGTCAGTTGAATAATTTGCTTGGAGGGATTCACGTTGAGAAGCTTAACGTTGAATGCGCCGTAACAGCAACCCTAAATATCACCTGTGTACTTAATGCCATATTGTTCGAAGTTCGCCAGCTTTTAAAGTTCGACAAAAAATAACACTTCAGTTTCCAACTGACAAAAAATAACATTCATGGCTTTTTTGGGCGTCGCTCGGTATAAAGTGAGTTAGTTGTTTTTGACGTTAGTGTGCAGGAAGTCCGTTAACCTTGCTTAGTTGGAGGCTGAAAGTGTTGGCACATGACGCGACAAGCATTCCGATTATCCAGAGTGAGGACGTTGGTTCCACTGCCTGGTATTTGGTCCAATGCAAGGCGAATCAGGATGAGCGAGCTGAAAATAATCTGATCGAACAAGGCTATACCTGTTTTCGTCCCACGCATCGGCGTGAGCGGATTCTAAAAGGGCAACGAAGGGTGGTTTGTGAATCTCTCTTTCCCAGCTATTTATTTATCCAAGTCAGTTCAAACGACAATTGGGGGCCTCTGCGTTCGACCCGTGGAGTATTACGGGTTGTGGCATTTGGTGGTAAGCCGCTGCCGGTCCGTGATGTGTTGATTGCGCAGCTTTACGAGCGCAATAGCGATGCTCCCGTAGCGGCATGCCTTACTCCCGGGGAAACAGTGCGTATTAATGAAGGCCCCTTTGCCGAGTTGAAGGCGATCTTTCTGACAATGGAGGGAAGTGAGAGGGTTGTTTTGCTGATGAATTTCCTGCTAGGAGAGCAGGTATTCAGTTTGCCGCTGGCGGGCGTTAGCAGGCTTTAACTACTCACTAATAGTTAATAATCACCTGGCGTGCCAACACGGCACTCTTTGATGTGGCGCGGTGGCAGGAAAGCGTATTCAGTGCGGTCCCTGAGATAACAGCGGGTTGTTTGTCAGTGTGCGAATTTCATATTGCCGACTTTATTCAAGGCAGGGCCAATACCTGATCGTCAGGCGTGAACGCCGTCTACCTGGATCTTGCTACTTGTAAGAAGACCTGAATCTATTCAACGGATGAGCGGACAGCACTTGAAGTTATTAAGAATCATCTCTTCGGTTAAACCGGAAAATGGCGGTCCTATTAATGCCGCTCGGGAAATTGACAAGGTCCTCGTTCAGGACGGGCATCGTGTTGATGTATTGACGCTGGATGCGGATTTCGCTGTCGACTATCCGGGAACGGTGCACTTCATGGGGCCGAGCCGATTTGGCTACGGTTTGAACGCAAACATTCGGCAGTGGCTTGAACAGCACGCACGGCACTATGACTTTTTCATCATCAATGGACTATGGCAGTACCACGGTTTCGTCGCTCGCCAGGTGCTGAACAAGTTGGGCCGACCCTACATTGTGTATACCCACGGGATGCTTGATCCCTGGTTTAAGCACGCTTATCCACTCAAGCATTTGAAGAAATGGTTGTATTGGCCGTGGGGTGAGTACCGGGTGCTGAGGGATGCGAAGCGCGTGGTATTTACCAGTGAAGAAGAGAAAATCCGTGCGCGTGAGTCGTTCTGGTTATACCGGGCTAATGAAACGATAACGGCTTACGGTACCGCCAGCCCGCCGTCGGACGATGCACGATTGGCTCAGGCTTTCGTCAATGACCACCCGGAGTTGAAGGGCAAACGGGTGATCCTGTTCTTGAGTCGTATCCATGAAAAGAAAGGTTGCGACCAACTGCTGCAGGCATTTGCCCAGGTCGCAGGGCAAGATGAGCGTTTGCATCTGGTCATGGCCGGCCCTGATCAAGGGGGCTGGGTACAGGCGTTGAAGACCCAAGCCTTGGACTTGGGAGTGGCTCATCGAGTGACGTGGCCTGGCATGTTGCAGGGGGAGGCAAAGTGGGGGGCGTTTTATGCGGCCGAGGTATTTTGCCTGCCTTCACATCAGGAAAATTTCGGCGTAGTCGTGGCGGAGGCGCTGGCCTGTGGCAAACCGGTGCTGATCAGTAACAAGGTCAATATCTGGCGTGAAATCGAAAAGGACGCCGTAGGGTTTGTCAGCGAAGACACTGCTGCTGGCGCCGTGCAAAACCTGCAACGCTGGTTGCGACTCGACTTGCCCGGCTACGGTCAAATGTCCGGGCGAGCCCAAGCGTGCTTCGCCGAGCGCTTTCATATTCGACGTGGGGCTCAGCGTCTGTTGGAGATCGTGCGGGAGTGCCTCCCATGATTCTTCAAGGCAATGACCCCCATCACTCGCCCTCGTTTTCGTTCGTGCACAGGGTGCGTCGCCAACTCTGGAATATGGTGTACGTGTTGCTGTTTCGGCCCAGTCCGCGCCCGTTTCATGCCTGGAGAGCCTTCTTACTGAGACTGTTCGGCGCACGCCTGGGCAAAGGTGTACATGTTTATCCGCGCGCGAAAGTGTGGGCACCCTGGAATCTTGAACTCGGTGATCATGTTGGTATTGCCGATGGCACCAATCTTTACAACATGGCCATGATTTCCATCGGACGCTACAGCGTCATTTCCCAGGGCGCTCATTTGTGCGGCGGTTCCCACGACTACAACAGTCGAAACTTTCAGTTGTACGCAAAGCCCATTGTGCTGGGGGAGCATGTGTGGGTGTGCGCCGACGCGTTCGTCACCCTTGGAGTCTGTATTGCCGATGGCGTGGTAGTGGGCGCCCGCACCCTGGTGATCAAGAGCATTGCGCAGCCGTGGACCGTCCACGCCGGGCATCCCGCCCGGCAAATCGGCCACCGCACACAACACTTGCGCGAGGTGATGCCATGACGCGTGAAACCATCACCGTAATCATCCTCACCTATAACGAAAGCCTTCACATCGCCCGAGCCATCGAGTCGGCGCGTGCCTTCAGCGATGAAGTGCTGGTGGTGGATTCGTTCTCCAGCGACGACACCTGTGACATCGCCCGGCTCCACGGTGCGCTAGTGGTGCAGCATGCGTTCGTCAACCAGGCCAAGCAGTTCCAGTGGGCATTGGACCATTTGCCGATCACCGGCAACTGGACGATGCGTCTGGACGCCGACGAGATCATCGAGGCGGACCTGGCCGCCGCCATCAATACCCGGCTGCCCACACTGACCAGTGACATCACCGGCATCAACTTCAAGCGCAAGCATATTTTCATGGGGCGCTGGGTGCGTCATGGCGGCCGCTATCCGTTGAAGATGCTGCGGTTGTGGCGTACCGGGAAAGGCCGTATCGAAGACCGTTGGATGGACGAGCACATCTCGGTGGCCGAGGGCCGCACCATCACGCTGGAAGGCGGTTTTGCCGACCACAATTTGCATGACTTGACCTTCTTCACCCACAAGCACAACGGCTATGCCACCCGTGAAGCGATTGAAGTGCTGAATGCACGGCTGGGGCTGTTTGAAATACGTGACGACTTGCATGCCGGGCAGAGTTCGTTCCAGGCCAGGGCGAAGCGCCTTGTGAAAAACCGCCTATATAACCGCGTGCCATTCACCCTGAGTTCTACCGCGTATTTCCTGTGGCGCTACATCATCCAGCTGGGGTTTCTCGATGGCCGCAGTGGTCTGGTCTATCACCTGCTCCAGGGCTATTGGTACCGCTTTCTGGTGGGCGCCAAAGTGCTCGAACTGGAAACCGCGATTGCGCACTTAAACGATAAGGAAGCCATTGTCCGGGAACTATCAAAGTTGACCGGACATAACTTGAACCTGCCCACACCGAAGTAACTGAGCGTTTTTAACAAACACCCAAGTCTGGGTGTCGGCCTTCGCTCGCCTATCAATTGGGAGACAGACATGAATAAAGTCGCGCTTATCACCGGGATCACCGGTCAGGATGGCTCGTACCTGGCAGAACTGCTGCTGGAAAAAGGCTATACCGTGCACGGCCTCAAGCGACGTTCTTCGTCGTTCAATACCCAGCGCATCGATCATATTTACCAGGACCCGCAGGCCCTGCGTAAGAACCTGATCCTGCACTATGGCGACCTGGCGGATTCGTCGAACCTGACGCGCATCATCCAGCAGATCCAGCCCGACGAAATCTACAACCTCGGCGCCCAATCCCACGTGGCGGTGAGCTTCGATTCGCCGGAATACACCGCCGATGTGGATGCCCTGGGTGCCTTGCGCATCCTTGAGGCGATCCGCCTGTTGGGCCTGGAAAAGAAGACCCGTTTCTACCAGGCCTCGACCTCCGAGTTGTACGGTCTGGTGCAGGAAACGCCGCAGAAGGAAACCACGCCGTTCTATCCGCGCTCGCCCTACGCGGTGGCCAAGCTGTACGCCTACTGGATCACCGTGAACTTCCGCGAAGCCTATGGGCTGTATGCGTGCAACGGCATCCTGTTCAACCACGAGTCGCCGCGTCGCGGTGAGACCTTCGTGACCCGCAAGATCACCCGCGCCCTGAGCAACATCGCCCTGGGCCTGGAACAATGCCTGTACATGGGCAACATGGATGCACTGCGCGACTGGGGCCACGCCAAGGACTACGTGCGCATGCAGTGGATGATGCTGCAACAGGAACACCCCGAGGATTTTGTGATCGCCACCGGGGTGCAGTATTCGGTGCGCGACTTTATTCGCTGGTCTGCGGCGGAACTGGGCCTGCATTTGCGCTTTGTTGGCGAGGGCGTGGAAGAGGTGGCGGTGGTCGAGCAGATCGACGGTGATCTGGCGCCGGGTATCCTGGTGGGTGATGTGATTGTGCGCGTCGACCCGCGTTACTTCCGCCCGGCGGAAGTCGAGACGCTGTTGGGCGACCCGTCCAAGGCCAAGCGCCTGCTCGGCTGGGTGCCGGAAATCAGCGCCCAGGAAATGTGCGCGGAGATGGTTCGCGAAGACCTCAAGATCGCCCAGCGCCACGCCTTGTTGCGCCTGCACGGGCATGACGCACCGATTGCAGTGGAGAACTGAGCATGGCACGTGACTTTGATGCGCGGATCTTCGTGGCCGGCCATCGCGGCATGGTCGGTTCGGCCATCGTGCGGCGCCTATGGGCCCTGGGCTACACGCAGTTGCTCACCGCCGGCCGTGACGAACTGGACCTGCTCGATCCGGCGGCGGTGCAGGCGTACTTCGCCAGGCACCGTGTGGACCAGGTGTACCTGGCGGCTGCCAAGGTCGGCGGGATTCACGCCAATGCGACGTACCCGGCCGATTTCATCTACCAGAACCTGATGATCCAGGCCAACGTGATCCACGCTGCCCACAGCCATGACGTGGAAAAGCTGTTGTTCCTTGGCTCGTCGTGCATCTACCCGGTGCATGCGCCGCAACCGATGATCGAAGCGGTGTTGCTGGACGGCGCGCTGGAGCCCACCAACGAACCCTACGCGGTGGCCAAGATCGCCGGGATCAAGCTGTGCGAAAGCTACAACCGCCAGCATGGCCGCGATTACCGCAGCGTGATGCCCACCAACCTGTACGGGCCGGGCGACAACTACCATCCGCAGAACAGCCATGTGATCGCCGCCTTGCTGCGGCGCTTCCATGAGGCAACCCAGCGCGGCGATGAGGAAGTGGTGATCTGGGGCAGTGGCAAGCCGCGGCGCGAGTTCCTGCATGTGGATGATATGGCGGCGGCCAGCGTGCATGTGATGGAGCTCAGCCAGGAACGTTACCGCGAGCAGACCCAGCCGATGTGTTCGCATTTGAACGTCGGCACCGGGGTGGATTGCACCATCGCCGAACTGGCCCAGGCGCTGGTGCGGGTCACCGGCTTCAAGGGGCAGTTACGCTTTGACGCCAGCAAGCCCGACGGCGCGCCGCGCAAGCTGCTGGATGTGAGCCGGATCAACGCCCTCGGCTGGGAAGCCTATGTGCCGCTGGAGGAGGGCCTGCGCGACGCCTACAACGCCTACCTCGCGGCCCTTGAACAGCCTCGGGGCTACTGATGAAGATCCTCCTGTACGGCATCAACTACAGCCCGGAGCTCACCGGCATCGGCAAGTACAGCGGTGAACAGGCACGCTGGATGGCGGGCCAGGGGCATGACGTGCGGGTGGTGACGGCGCCGCCGTATTACCCGCTGTGGCAGGTGGGCGAGGGGTATTCGCCATGGCGCTTTCGCACCGAGCAGGATGAGGGTGTGAAGGTGATTCGTTGTCCGCTGTATGTACCGCGCCAGCCTCGTGCGCTGACGCGGTTGCTGCACCTGATGAGCTTTTCCGCCAGTTCTTTTCTTGCGGTCATGGGGCAGTTGCGCTGGAAACCGGACCTGGTGATCCTGGTAGTGCCCACCCTGTTTTGTGCGCCCCAGGCACTATTGTTGGCCAAGCTCAGTGGCGCGCGCTCGGTGCTGCACATCCAGGACTACGAGGTGGACGCGATGTTCGGCCTCGGCCTCGGTGGCGGCTCCCTTATGCGTCGCCTGGCGTTTGGGCTTGAACGCTGGCTGTTGCGGCGCTTTGACCGGGTCTCGACGATTTCCAGCGGCATGCTCGACAAGGCCCGGGGCAAAGGCGTGAGCAGCAAGCGCCTGCTGTTCTTTCCCAATTGGTCGGAAACCGCCCGCTTTCGCCAGGTGCCCCACAGTCGTGGGCTGCTGCAACGCCTGGGTGTGGCGCCCGGCCAAAAGGTGTTGTTGTACTCCGGCAATATCGGCGAGAAGCAGGGCCTGGAATTGATCCTCGATGCAGCCCAGGCCCATGTCGATCGCCCGGAGCTGGTGTTCCTGATCGTCGGCCAGGGCACCGGCAAGGCGCGCTTGCTTGAGCGCGTGCAGCGTGATGGCCTGCGCAATGTGCTGTTTGCGCCGTTGCAGGCCTACGAGGATTTACCGGCGCTGCTGGCCTCGGCCGACGTGCACCTGGTGATCCAGAAGCGCGGGGTGGCGGACTCGGTGCTGCCTTCCAAGTTGACCAACATTCTGGCGGTGGGCGGCCACGCCATCATCACCGCCGACCCTGGCACCACCCTCGGCCGCCTGTGCGAGGAACACCCCGGCATTGCGGTGTTGACTGAACCGGAATCCGTCGCGGCGTTGAGCACAGGGATCGAGCGGGCACTGGCATTGCCCGCGCGCAACGAGGTGGCGCTGAACTACGCCAAGGAGTTCCTCGACAAGGAACGCATTCTGCAACGCTTTCTGGCACAGGTCTGATGGGTATGTGGCTTGATTTACCGACCTTCAATACGGTCGTGGCATCGACGCCGCTGGTGGCGATCGACCTGGTGGTAAGAAATACCCGTGGCGAGGCCCTGCTGGGCTTGCGCGTCAACCGGCCGGCCTACGGCTTCTGGTTCGTGCCCGGCGGGCGTATCCAGAAAAACGAAAACCTCGACAGCGCATTCCGGCGCATCACCTGCGACGAACTGGGGTACACCTTCGAGCGCGCTGAGGCGCGGCTGTTGGGGGTGTTCGAGCACTTCTACGACGACAGCGTGTTTGCCAACGCCGGGGCCGGGCCGGACACCCATTATGTGGTGCTCAGCTATTGCCTGGACCTGCCGGAAGGCCAGACCCTGCAGCCGCCCACGGAGCAACACCAGCATTACCGCTGGTGGTCCGAGGATGAACTGCGCATCAGCCTGCGGGTGCATGAACACACTCGCGCCTATTTCTGACTCTCTCTCCCGAGGACGCTCTCATGTTGTTACCCGTGATCATGGCAGGCGGTTCGGGGTCGCGCCTGTGGCCGCTTTCGCGGCAACTGAACCCCAAGCAGTTCCTGCGCTTGACCGACGCGCACCTTTCGATGCTGCAGCAGACCATCACGCGGCTGGAAGGCGCTAACGTCGCGCTGCCGCAGTTGATCTGCAATGAACAGCACCGCTTCCTGGTGGCCGAGCAGTTGCGCCAGTTGGGCATGGAACAGGCCAGCATCCTGTTGGAGCCGGCGGGGCGCAACACGGCGCCGGCCATCGCGCTGGCGGCGTGCAAGGCGGTGGCCGAGGACCAGGACCCGATCCTTCTGGTGCTGGCAGCGGACCATTTGATCGAAGACATCCCAGCGTTTCATGCCAGCCTGGAAGTGGCGCTGCCGCTTGCCCGTGACGGCAAGCTGGTGACCTTCGGTATCTCGCCCACCAGCGCCCATACCGGCTACGGCTATATCGAACAAGGCGAGGCGGCGGGCGAGGGCGGTTATCAGGTCAAGCGCTTTGTGGAGAAGCCGGACGCCGCCACCGCTGCCGCGTATGTGGCCGATGGTGGGTATTACTGGAACAGCGGCATGTTCATGTTCCGCGCCAGCCGTTACCTGGAGGAACTGGAACGCTTCCAGCCGGCCATCCTCAAGGCCTGTCGCGTGGCGCTGGAAGGCGGCAGCCAGGATCAACCCTTCACCCGCGTGCACGCCGCGACCTTTGCCGCTTGCCCCGACGACTCCATCGATTACGCGGTGATGGAAAAAACCAGTGACGCGGTGATGGTGCCGTTGCAGGCCGGCTGGAGTGATATTGGCTCGTGGTCGGCGTTGTGGGAGGCCAGCGAAAAAGACTCCAGCGGCAATGTGATACGCGGCGATGGGCTAAGCCTGGACACTCACGATACCTACGTACACGCTGACAGTCGGCTGGTGGCCACGGTGGGGGTGCAGAACCTGATCATTGTCGAGACCAAGGACGCGGTGCTGGTGGCCCACAAGGACCAGGTGCAGCAGGTCAAGGGCATCGTCGACCTGCTCAAGCAGGCCGGGCGCCATGAACATCTCAACCACCGCGAGGTGTATCGACCATGGGGCATGTACGACTCGGTGGACAACGGCCAGCGCTATCAGGTCAAGCGTATCACGGTGAAGCCGGGGGCCAAGTTGTCGGTGCAGATGCACCACCACCGCGCCGAGCATTGGATCGTGGTCAGCGGTACGGCCAGGGTCACCAATGGCGAGCAGACTTACCTGGTGGCGGAAAACCAGTCGACCTACATCCCCATCGGTCAGGTGCATGCCTTGGAAAACCCAGGAGTGATTCCCCTGGAATTGATCGAGGTGCAGTCGGGTTCCTACCTGGGCGAGGACGATATCGTGCGCTTTGAAGACAAGTACGGCAGGGCCTGATGTTTTTCGACAATTAATAACGTTTTAAATAACTTTGATTGTCCCGATGCAGTGGCCACCGGGCGCTTCACCGGAAAAACGTTATTTTCAACTAAGTCAGTTAAAAGTTGCGCGTCTGGTGCGTTGTTTAGTTGAGTGGCACTATCGACTTTCCTGTTCACTGACGATAAGGAGTCTGAAATGAGAAAATCACTGGCTATCATGGTGCTCAGTGTCTTGAGCACTTCTGCGTTGGCCGATGAGTTGCCGTTGGGACTTGATACGCAAGTGGTGGGTACCGTGACAGTTGGGCAAACGCTGCTGGTTGGCGCTGCCCTGATTGCGGGTGTTGCCGCGGTGTCCAACAGCGGCGGCAGCTCCAATGGCGGCGGCACTACGGGTACCACCGGTACTACCGGTACCACGAGTACCAGTCGCTAGTTGCCAGTTGCAAACCTTCCGCTTTTAGACCGCTTGGCACCCCCATCCAAGTGGTCTTTTTTTCTTGTTGTTTATCGCGAGTGTCCTAACACTATGATGCGTATTTTTCCCCTGGCCGTCGTGGCCGCTGTCTTATTGCAAGGCTGCATGTTTGCCCCGGGTCAATATATGGACACCGCGGCCTTGACTGAGCCGGGCGGGGCAGAGAGTAGCCGAGTGGATCTAATTCCAATTACCCCAAAGTTATTGGCCATGGACGCTGCCACGCAAGTGCCTTATGCCATCCCGGCGGAACTACTGAGTTATAAACCCGGCCCGTATCTGATCGGTGCCAATGATGCGTTGTATATCACCGTGTGGGATCACCCTGAACTCACCGCGCCGTCCGGCCCGCAACAGCAGATCGATGCTAATGGCCGACTGGTTAGCCCGGAGGGCAATCTGTTTTACCCCTATGTGGGCGAATTGGTTGCCAAGGGCCGTTCCATTGAGGCGCTGCGCAGCGAGATCACCGACAAGTTGCGCCGCTACATCGACAGCCCCCAAGTGGATGTCAGTGTGCTGCGCTTTGCCAGCCAGAAAGTGGTGATCAGCGGCGCAGTGGTCAAGGCCGGGCCGGTGCCGATCACCACCATCCCCATGAACGTCAGTGAAGCCCTGGGGGCCGCCGGTATAGACCCGCTCAATGCTGACCTGTCGAACCTGACCCTGACCCGTGGCGGCAAGCACTACACCTTGGACCTGGATACGCTCAACCTCCAAGCGTCGCGTTTGAACGAGGTCTACCTCAAGGACGGTGACCAGCTTTACCTGGCCTACAACGATCGCAAGCGCATCTATGTTATGGGTGAAGTCATGCAGCCCCGTGCGTTGAGTTTCAAGACCCGCAGCATGAACCTCTCCGATGTGCTGGGTTCGGTGGGCGGGGTCAACCAGAACACCTCCAACGCCGATGCCATCTACGTGATTCGCGGTGCGCAGAACATTGATGTGGAACCGGCCAAGGTGTTCCAGTTGGAAGCCGGCTCCCCCTCAGCCATGGCCCTGGCCACGCGCTTTGATGTGCAGCCCCAGGACGTGGTGTTTGTCGGGCCGGCGAATATCACGCGTTGGAACCGCTTTATCAGCCAACTGGTGCCTTCCGCGTCGATTATCGGCATTGGTGCGTCCACTCAGAACAACCTGAGCGAAGCCAACAGCCGATAGGGTGGAACCTGCGTGAACAGTCTGAAAATCGGTACGTACGCGGGGTTGGCGTGGCTGTTGGCTGGCTGCAATCCGCTGATGCAGGCCTCGCTCGACACCTTCAAGGCGGCGGTCTCGGGGCCTTCGCCCCTGGAGCTGACCCAGGCCCAGGTGGACGCCGTGCCGTTTCCCCAGATCCTGGTGAAGACGGTGTCCAGCGAAGGGGTGATGGCGATGATTCGCCAGCGCGGCGACCTGCAATTCTGGGTCGCGTCCGGCAAGCAGGTGCTGTTGCTGCGCGACGGCCTGGTGGTGCGCACCGTAGGCCTGGGCACTGACCTGGACGGCACGCACTGGGATGGCCCGTCGCCCTTCCAACAGGGCCTGCACCGCGTGCCGGATGGCTATCGCAGTACGCGGCGGATCGACCTGGTGGACGGTTATCGCGTCGGCATCAGCGTCACCAGCCGCCTGACCCGCGAGGGCCTGGAGACCGTCGATATCCTCGACAAACCCTACACCTTGCTGCGCGTGGATGAAGACATCGAAGCCGCCGCCCTGGGCTTTCGGGCGCGCAACCGTTACTGGGTCGACCCCCGTGACGGTTTTATCGTGCAGAGCGAACAACACCTCAGCCCGCGCCTCACCTTGAAAATCACCCAATTGCAACCCGCACGCAAGGAGGCCCGATGAGCTGCCGTAGACGCTGGGTGCTGGCGCTGGCGTGGAGCTGTGCCGGCGCATGCCAGGCCGCCATGACCGTCAGCGGTCAAGTGCTTCATCCGGGGCCGATCCCCTTGGCTCCCGAGGCCCGCTTGCTCGACGTGATCATCGCGTCGCAGCCGGATGCCGAGGGCTACTGGCTGGGTGCGGCCTGGCTGCGCCGGCCGTTGCTGGAACGCCAGGCACGCCTCAAGGCCGGTGTGCTGTTTGACCTTCAGACATTGCGCAACGCCGCGTTGGACGCCGGGCGCGAGAACCGCGCCGTTCAGGCGGCGCGCCTTTATCAGCAGGTGCAGGCACTGCCGGTGACCGGCCGACAAGTCGCGGTGCTGGACCCGGTGGCGGTAGAGGTCGGCTTTGCGCCCAACCCGCGCGTCAACGATGGCGACCAGTTGATCTATCCACCCAGGCCCGCAAGCGTGCGCATCCTCGGCGCCGTCGCGGCGTCATGCACGGTGGCCTTCCAGGCGCAGCGCCAGGCCCGTGATTACCTGGATGAATGCCCGCCCGTGGCGGGGGCCGATCGCGACTACCTGTGGCTGATCCAGCCCGACGGCCACGTCACCCGCCTGGGCATTGCCCCATGGAACCGCGAGGAGGGCGCCGCGCCGGCACCGGGCAGCACCGTGCTGGTGCCGTTGCGCAGCGACGACCTGGAGCCGCCCACCCCCGAGTTGAACCAGCAACTGGCCGAGTTTCTCGCCACCCAACCCCTGGCCGAGGTCACGCCTTGAAATTATGTATTGCGGCCGTGCTGCTGGTGCCCTGTGGCGTCGCGCACGGCGAACCCCGTTACACCCAGAATGACTTCGGCGGCGTCGGGCTGCTGCAAACCCCCACCGCACGCATGGCCCCGGTTGGCGAACTCAGCGTGAATGCCAGCCGCACCGACCCCTATAGCCGCTACAGTTTTTCGGCGCAGCCGCTGGACTGGCTTGAAGGCACCTTCCGCTACACCGCGATCACCAACCGCCCCTATGGCCCTGAGTCGTTCAGTGGCGGCCAGAGCTATAAGGACAAGGCCGTCGATGCCAAAGTGCGCCTGTATGAGGAGAGCCACTGGCTGCCCCAGGTCGCGTTGGGGATGATGGACTTGGGCGGTACGGGGCTGTTTTCCAGCGAGTACCTGGTGGCCAACAAGCGCTATGGCGATGTGGATTTCAGTGCCGGTATTGCCTGGGGCTACATGGGCAGCCGTGGCGATTTGGGCAACCCGTTGGGCGCGCTGGATGATCGTTTCAACCAGCGACCCACGGCCGAAGGCTCCGGCAGTTTTTCCAACGGTTATTTTCGCGGCCGGCCGGCGCTGTTTGGAGGCGTCGCCTACCAGACACCCTGGGCGCCGCTGAGCCTCAAGCTTGAATACGAGGGCAATGACTACCAGCACGAGCCGCGCGATAACAACCAGCGCCAGGACTCGCCGATCAACCTTGGCCTGGTCTTCAAGGTCGCCGACTCCATCGACCTGAGTGCCGCCTGGGAGCGGGGCAACACCGCCATGTTCGGGATTACCCTGCACACCAACTTCGTCAGCCGCAAGGCACCGGTCAAGACGTATGACCCACCGCCGCCGCCACTGCCCGCGCAGGCACCGACCACGCCCATGGACCAGGTGGATTGGGCGGCAGTGTCCAAGCGCTTGCAGGACAATGCCGGCTATAACGTCCAGCGCATCGCCCAGCGCGGGCCGGAGTTGCTGGTGTATGGCGAGCAACAGCGCTATTTCCATGGCGCCAAGGCCGTGGGCCGCGCCAGTCGTATCCTCGACAACAGTGTCAATGACCAGATCAGTTGGTTCACCCTGGTCAGCGAGCGGTACGCGATGCCGATCGAAGAAACCAGCGTGCCCCGCGAGACGTTTCGTGAGGTGGTCGCCAACCGCGAGGACTTGCAGGACCTGCACCGCCAGACCGAAGTCAATCGTGCCAGCGCGCACAACCAGACGGTGCTCTACACCCAACCCACCAAACCCCTGAGCTACGGCGCCGGGCTGGGCTACAAGCAGAACGTCGGCGGCCCGGATGGCTTGCTCTACCAGGTTTCCGCCGACCTCGACGCCGAGTACCGTTTCACCCGCAACACCTGGTGGAGCGGCTTGCTCAGCGTCAACCTGCTGAACAACTACGATGGCTTCACCTACGACGCGCCCAGTGGCTTGCCACGGGTGCGTACCGATCTGCGCAAGTACATGACCACGTCCGATGTGACCTTGCCGTCCTTTCAGCTCAACCGTGCGGTGCAGTTGGACCAGGACCTCTACGGCATGGTCTACGGTGGTTTGCTGGAGTCGATGTATGCCGGTGTCGGCAGTGAAGTGCTGTACCGGCCGATGGGCCAGCGCTGGGCGCTGGGGGCTGACCTGAACTATGTGCGCCAGCGCGGGTTCGAGCAGGACTTCAGCCTGCGCGACTACCGCACGCTCACCGGCCATATCACCGGCTACACCGACTTGCCGTTCAACACCCAGGGCGCACTGAGTGTCGGCCGCTACCTGGCGCGGGATTGGGGCGCGACCCTTGACCTGTCGCGGCAATTCAACAATGGCGTGCGTATTGGCGCGTGGGTCACGCGGACCACGGCCTCCAAGGAAGCCTTCGGTGAAGGCAGTTTCGACAAGGGCCTGTACCTGTCGATTCCCTTCGATGAGTTGATGAGCCTGTCGACCCTGCGCCGCGCCAACCTGGTGTGGGCACCGCTGACGCGTGATGGCGGTGCGCGACTCAACCGCGCGTACTCACTGCATTCGATGACCGATGGGCGTGACAGTGACCTGTTCTACAAGAACTTCGAGAAGATCACTGAGTAGGCAGTAGCCCTTGTGGCGAGCGGGCTTGCCCTCATGCCGTTCAGTTAAGCGTACATAGCCTTCTGTAGGAGCGAGCTTGCTCGCGAAAAACGTCAACGATAACGCGTGCTTCCTGAATGAACGCGGCGCCTGTGAGTTCTTCGCGAGCAAGCTCGCTCCTACAAAAAAGCCTTAACGGGCAAGCCCGCTCGCCACAGTGATCTAGTAGATGTCTTTGGACAGCAGCGTAAACGGCGTTTTCAGCAGGATCTTGATGTCCAGCCACAGTGACCAGTTGTTGATGTAGCGCAGGTCGATGTCGACGCGTTTTTGCATCTTCTCCAGGGTCTCCGTTTCCCCGCGGCAACCATTGATCTGTGCCAGGCCGGTGATACCGGGCTTGATGCGATGGCGCGCCATGTATGCGTGAATCTTCCCGGAGTAGTAGTCGTTGTGCGCCACCGCATGGGGGCGTGGGCCGACCAGCGCCATGTGCCCCTGCAATACGTTGAACAATTGCGGCAGTTCATCGATGGAGGTGCGGCGAATGAAGCGGCCCACCGGGGTGATGCGCGAATCGTTGCGACTGGCCTGGCGCACTTCCTTGTCGTCGTGCACACGCATCGAGCGGAATTTCCACACCTTGATCACCTGGCCGTTCCAGCCGTGCCGGTCCTGTTTGAAAATCACCGGGCCGGGAGAGGTGAGCTTGATCAGCACGGCGAACAGTAACAACAACGGGCTTAGCAGGATGATCGCCAGCAATGCCAGGCTCTTGTCCAGCAGCGACTTGCTCAGGGCCGCGGTCGGGCGGCTGGTCAGTGGGCTTTCATTGAGGAAAATCGCCGGCAAGCCATCCACCTCGGCGACGCAGTGGTTGAGCAGCAGCATGTTATTGAGGTCGGGTACCCAGATCACATCCACGCTGATGTCCAACAGGTTGATGTACAACGCCTCGATATGCGTGGCTTCCTGCAGTGAATGGGTGATGTAGAGCCGACGGATACCGTGCTGGCGAATCAACTGCGGCAGGTCCGGCAGCTCGCCGAGTATCTGCGACTGCAGCTGCGGCGCAGCGGTGTCGCGGGCGCCGACCAAGCCAACCAGGGGCGAGCGTTTACGCCGGGACAGGGTGGTGGCCAGGTCTGCGGCGAGCTTGCCCGTACCGACGATCAGCGATTTATGCCGCTCGTGAAGTTGGTTGTGGTAATAACGGGAAAGACTATGAATAGGGATATAGCATAATGCTAGTAGCGCGTAGCTGGTGGCGGCCCACAGTAACAGGATCTCCAGGGGGAACAGTGCCCCGGCATTACAGGCGATGCCCACGGCTAATAAAATAATCAGTGTTAGCAGCCAGCCCATGAAGAGCCGCCCCAGGCCCACGCCATAATCATCTTTCTTGCTGTACACATCGCACAACATATACGCCGGTAGAGAGGCAAGTATCGTAAAAGCGGCCAATGCCCGATAGTAATAGTCAAGTTGGCCGGTCTTTAAAACAACCAATGCAAATAGTAATGCCACGACCAGGCTGGAGGCCAGTGTCCATTGCCCCCAGAAGGTCAAGCCTTTAGGTGTTAGATGACGATGCATTCTTTGGTTATTCAGCATGCTACTGCTCCCAGTGGTGACCACTCGTGGTGGCAGAGTTAAGCGACACGTGGCGTTAATAACCACCAAACGACAGGCGCGCAGAGGCGCACAAGGGGATAGTAATCAACGGTAGGGAGCAGTAGCTGACGACTTATAACAGGGTCATGGCAGTATCTAGTAGCTGGGCGGTTGCAGAAGCTGAGTGCAACACGGTTATTGATTTGAAGCTGGAGCATGA
>NZ_JBMDIS010000079.1:0-29110 GCF_057808775.1 Pseudomonas sp. FG86
TGGCGGTATCCACGAGATCCACAGCCGGGCTGCTCTCTACCTGCCACCCGCGATCCAGTGTGGGAGGGGGCTTGCTCCCACATTGGGTTCAGGGGTGTGGGATAGATTGCAGCAGCGCTTCGACTTCCTCGAAACTCGGCCGTGCCAACACCTCCGGCTGGCAGCAGCGCGCCTGCAAGCCTTCTAGCACCTGACGCGTGTCGTCGCTCAAGCCCGTGTCGATCCGCTCCAGCAACTCCCCGAGCAACACCCCGAACGCCCGCACTTCAATGCGCTGCAACGCCCTGGTCTCCAGGGTATCTGCCGTGGCATGGAATGACGCGGCGCCAAAATCCCCCAGCAGGCAATCACCCGCCGCATTCCACAGGATATTGTGGCCGTACAGGTCACCATGGGTGATGCCGTGCCGGTGCAGGTGTGCGGCCACCGAGGCGATGCCCCGCGCCATGCGCAATGCCACGGCGAGGCTGAAGCGGGTAGCAGGGTCGTAGATGTCGCGGGTGCAGGACGCGAGGCTGGGCAGGGCGGCGAGGTTACGGTAGCTCGGTTCGATCAGGTCCATCACCAGCGCGGCCTGGCCGTCGGGGTGGCCCACCACACGGCCTTCGACCTTGATCAGGTTGGGGTGCTGCCCGGCCGCGATGCAGGCCTGCATTTCATGCAATGGCGAGCCGTCGCTGGTGATGGCGCCTTTATAGAGTTTGACCGCGACGGGCTTGGCCTCAGGTTGCCACATGGCCTTGCGAATCACTCCGGAGGCACCTTCCCCGAGCACGTCGGCGAGCGCCAGTTGCGACCAGGGAATATCCGGTGTCGCGTCGTCGGCGGCCACGTCAACCGCCATTTCCACCGGGTTGCCGGCGTAGGCCAGCCAGGTCAGGCTCGGCAGTGTCAGCAGCCATTCGGGCAAGCGGGTCAGACGGTTGGAGGCGATGCGGATCAGCTCAAGGTTCTGGCAGTTGGCCAGGCTCGGCGGCAAATGCGCGAGTTGGTTGCCGGCCAGCATCAGTTTTTGCAGCAACGGCCGCTGGCCTAGTTCGTCGGGCAGTTGGCTGATGCGGTTATCGGTGAGGATCAGCCAGCGCAACTGCGGCGGCAGCGCTGCCGCCGGTACGTGGCGGATCTGGTTGGCCTTGAAGCCGATCATGCTCAGTTTGGCGCACTGGCCCAGGCATTCGGGCAGTTCCGTAAAGGCGTTGTCCGAGCAGAACAGTACGCGCAGGTGCGGCAGGCGATGCAGGTCATCCGGCAGGCTGCTCAGGGCGTTGCCGCTGAGGTTGAGGATTTCCAGGGAGTCGGCCAGTTCGAAGATTTCCCGGGGGAATTCAGTCAGCCCGCAGGACAGGTCCAGGCGCGTGATACCGGCCAGTTGGCCGGCCTTGAGTTGGGCGAGGGTATTCATGAACGGCGCGGTCACTCGGCAAGAGGGCGTAAAAGGCGCTCATGATACCGGGTCGGGCGCGCGTTGCGGGCTGACCGTTTGCAATTGGTTCAGGCGGCTGGCCGTGCGGGCCAGGTCGATGGCCTGGCCTTCCAGGGATTTGGCCAGGGGCTGTTCGCCGATCAGGGTCAACTGCTTATCGCGGTCGTAGAGTACGTCTACCAGGTTGATAAAGCGCTGTTGCACGGCGATCGGGCAATCCGCCAGGTATGGCAGCCCATCGATGATCCAGTGGTCGAAGTCGTCGCACAGCAGCAGGTAGTCCATTACCGCAGTGAGTTGTTCGCACAGGTCGCTGAACGTGAAAGCGATGCGGTGTGCTTCGCGCTGGCGGCAGGTCAACTGGCGGGCGCCGACGCTGAGGGGCTGCGGCGGGCAATCGGTGGTGGGCAAGCCAAGGGCCTCACGTTGTGCCGGCGTGCCCGGCCACACGTATTGCCCCTGGGTGAAGCGCTGTTCGGCATGGGCCTGGGGCAGGCTGCGGAAGTCGCGGGGCGAACTGACTTCCAACACCTCCATACGCGCCGCGATCAAGTCGATCACCGGCTTGAAACGCTGGTGGTACAGGGGGTTGGGCAACAGGCCCGCGGGCGGGTAGTTGGAGGTGACCAGCACCAGGACACCGCGCTTGAACAAGGCTTTGAACAGCCGGCTGATCAGCATGGCATCGCCAATATCGTGGACGTGGAACTCGTCGAAGCACAGTACGCGGCAGCCCTCGAGCAGCTCATCCAGGGTCGTGGCCAGTGCGTCTGGCTGCTGACGATGGGCGAACATGCCCCGGTGCAGGCGGGCGAAAAAGTCGTGGAAATGCACGCGTTGTTTTTCGGCCATTGGTAACGCCTGGAAAAAACCATCGAGCAGCCAGCTTTTGCCGCGCCCCACCGGGCCGTGCAGGTACAGGCTGCGGGTCGGTTGGCCGGCCAGCAGGTGCGCGGTTTCGCGGGCCATGGCGGCGATCGCCTGGGCCTGGCCGGCGCTGAGGGTGTAGCCCTGTTGCTCGGCCTTGTGCTGAAAGAACATCGGGATGGAGGCGTCGACGCGGGTGCCGGGGGTTTTACCGAGCAGGCGTCGGATCAGGGGAAACACGGCCAATGCAAGTCACTCTGTGGTGCGGTGGTCGCTTACTTTAGAGCTCCGGCCATGTTTTGACCAATCGAGAAGGGCGCCGCCAGCCATCTCGAAAAGGCATGGCCTATAGACACCCGCCCAAGCGCTCAGCAGGCGGCGCGGGTTTGGGAGGGCCGGGTGCACCTGCAACGCCGAGACCTGGACCGATACCGTGGTGCTGGAGTTTCTAGAACTTCAACAGCGGCGCGGTGGGCTGATCCACCGGGCTGACCATCGCATAGTTGTAGCCGGCGCCGGACCAGTATTCGGCGTGTAAGCCGTCAGCGCTGCGGTTGCCGCGGGGCAGAAAGCCGTTGTCCGGGCCCGGTGGGCGGATGTAGAAGCTGATGTGTCGACCTTGCGCGTCTTCGTACAACACCATCGCCGCTGCGCCTTGCTCGGTGGTGAGCAAGCGTGCGCTGACTGGCTTGAAACCTGCCTGGCTCAAGTCTGGCAGGCGGTGGGCCTGGTTGAAGTAGCGATCAAGCCAGGTTTGCATCGTGCCGCTGTCTGAAGAGCGGTAGTCGGCCGGCATGATGCCGTCCTGGGCAAACAGGCGGTAGGCCTGCATGGCGTCGGCCATGGGCAGCAGCGGCGGTTGCGTGGCTTCACGGGCGTGCCAGCCGCCAATGCCACCGAGGCTGACGGCAATCAGCAGCACCGCCGCTGTCGCGAAATGGCGGCGGGACTGATGTTTGATGCGCTGGCGAATCAGCATCGGGTCCAGCCCAGGGTTGGCCGGCTGGTGCAGGACGCCACTCAGTGCCGCGCGCAGCAATTGCGCATCCTGCTGCCAGGCGTGGACTTGGGCCGCGACCTCGGGGTGGGCCGCCAAGTAGGTTTCAAGCACACGCCGATCACTCTCCAGGAGCTGGTGATCGACGTAGGCATGCAAATCGCGTTCGCTGGGGGGCAGGCTGATCATTTGAGTATCCGCAGGGAAGGGCTGGCGATTTCGCCATCGCTGAGTTGGCGCAGGGCCTGGCGCGCCCGCGACAGGCGCGACATCACCGTGCCGATGGGCACGTCGAGGATTTCTGCGACTTCCTTGTAGCTCAAACCTTCGACCGACACCCACAGCAGCAGCGCACGTTGCTCGGTGTTGAGTTGATCGAAGGCTTGCAAGGTGGCTTGGGCCATCACCGTGCGCTCGACCGAGGGCTCGGCATCATCGCGCCCGGTGAAGAATTCGAGCATGCGTGCATAGCGGCGGGTGCGTCGATGGGCGTCGAGGAACTGCCGGTAGAGGATCGAGAACAGCCAGGCGCGCAGGTCGCCTTCCAGACGTTTGTCGTCCCAGCGGATGATCGCCCGTTCCAGGGTCGACTGCACCAAGTCGTCGGCGCTGCTGGCGTGACGGGTCAGGGACACGGCAAAGCGCCGCAGCCTGGGGATGAGTTCACGTAACTGTTCGTCGAGTTCGTGCATGGGATGCTGGCTGGTCGCTACGTTGGGACTAGAGAGACGTCCGGCGCTGAAGGTTATTCCCCTTTCTCGAAAATAAATCAAAGGCCAGGGAATAGAGCGGATCGGCATTCGTCTCAATGCACCGACCCTATGTTCATCCCCAAAGGCCCTTGGCCCTGGAGTTTCCTGATGGTAGATCACTCACCACCACCCCGTCTTGCGCTGAGTACTGCGAGCCTGATTGCTCGACTTGTCGGCATCGGTGCGGTTGTTGCGGTTGTTGCGGGGGCGTTTGCCTACGTCAACGGCACCCTCGACCCACAACGCCTGCGGCCCACGACGCTGGTCAATGCCCTGGAAACCAATAACGGTGTGCATCCGGGGTTCCGCCGCAACCACGCCAAGGGTGTGTGCGTCGCGGGTTATTTCGAGAGCAGCGCCGAGGCGCGCGCGTATTCCAGTGCCCAAGTCTTCAGCGCAGCCAAAACCCCGATCATCGGCCGATTTGCCTTGCCCAGCGGCAACCCCTATGCACCGGACAGCAGCGTGCCGATCCGCAGTTTTGCCGTGCAATTTACCCAAGCCAACGGCCAGCAATGGCGCACTGGGATGAACAGCATGCCGGTGTTCCCGGTGGGCACGCCCGAGGCGTTCTATCAACTGCTCAAGGCCGGCGCGCCCGACCCGGCCACCGGCAAGCCGAACCCGGCGAGTATGCCGGCGTTTTTTGCTTCTCACCCTGAGACCGCGCCGTTCCTGGCGTGGGTCAAGACCGCCAGGCCATCGGCCAGCTATGCCACTGAAACCTACAACGGCATCAATGCGTTTTACCTGGTGAACGCCGACGGCAAACGCCAGGCCGTGCGTTGGGGCGTCGTACCGCAGAGCCAGGATGCACCCGGCGATAGCGCACCGGCAGGCAATGACTTTCTGGAGAAAGACCTGGTGCAGCGCCTGGCGGCAGGGCCGCTGCGCTGGCAATTGAACATGACCCTGGCCAACCCCGGTGACCCGCTGGACGATGCGAGCAAGACCTGGGCCGGTGAGCACAAGGTCATCAACGTCGGCAGCCTGGTGCTGAACAGCAGCCAGCCACAGGTCGATGGGGATTGCCGTGACATCAACTTCGACCCGTTGATTTTGCCGAGCGGTATCGAGGCGTCCAATGATCCGCTGCTGGCGGCCCGTTCGGCTGCGTATGCCAGTTCTTACCTGCGTCGCGCTGGCGAAGTCAGCCCCTTGCACAACGCCCCTCAGGAGTCGCAGCCATGAATGCCCAACCACGGTTTTTCACGCCCCTGGCGCGCCTGCTGCATTGGTTGATGGCGTTGATGATCATCGCGATGCTGTTTATCGGTGCGGGGTTGGCCGCGTCGGTGTCCGAGCGGCATGAATGGTTGATTCACCTGCACAAGCCGTTGGGGATTGCGATTCTGGCGCTGGTGATCGTGCGGCTGGTGGTGCGCTTTTCCACGCGCCAACCACCGCTGCCCAGCGATTTGCCGTTGTGGCAAACACTGGCGGCCAAGGTGTCTCATCTGGTGCTGTATGCCTTGATGCTGGTGCTGCCGCTGCTGGGTTGGGCGATGATTTCAGCGGCGGGCGACCCGGTGATGCTGAGCAGTTCGATACAGCTGCCGGCGCTGGTAGGCGCGAATGCCCCGTTGTTCGCGGTGTTACGCAAGGCCCATGGGTATCTGGCCTACCTGCTGTTCCTGACGGTGCTTTTGCACCTGGCGGCGGCGTTATTCCACGGGCTGATTCGGCGCGATGGCGTGTTGCAAAGCATGACCGGTACCAAAGACTGAGGCTGCCATTGAACCCTTGCCGGCCCAGGCAAGGGTTAGCGCAGGACGGTCACGATATCGGCGATCGTGCTCAACACATCCTTACCCAATTGCATCGAACGTTTGCCCGACCAGCCGGTGTGTGGGTTGGGCGCATCGTCGTTGTCCTTGAACGGCATTTCCAGGGTCAGCGAAAGGCAATCGTATTTCTCGCCGACGGCATTGCAGGCCAAGGTCATGTTGGCTTCGCCCGGCAGGTCGCGGGTGTAGCCGTGGGTGGTCTGGAAGTCACGGGTCAGCGCGCTCAGGTGGCTGCGGAAGTGTTTTTCCAGGGCTTCGATGCGCGGGGTGTATCCCGGGTTGCCTTCGCAACCGGCGGTGAACACGTGGGGGATTTCCTCGTCGCCATGGATGTCGAGGAACAGGTCGACGCCATGCTTTTCCATCTGTTGCTGCACGAACAGCACTTCCGGGCTGGTTTCCTGGTTGGCGCTCTGCCACGCGCGGTTGAGGTCCTGGCCCATGGCGTTGGTGCGCAAGTGGCCATGGAAGGCACCGTCAGGGTTCATGTTGGGGATCAGGTACAGGTCGGCAACGGCCAGGAGCTTCCTCAGCTCGGCATCGCCATCCTGTTGCAGGCGTTCGATGATGCCTTCCATGAACCATTCGGCCATGTGTTCGCCGGGGTGTTGCTGGGCGATGATCCAGACCTTGCGCCGGTTGCTGCCGCCTTTGCCACGACGTAGCAACTGGATATCACGGCCTTCGACACTTTTACCGGTGGCCAGCAATTTAGCACCCGCGCGGGTCACGGCCTGCTCGATCAGCCAGTCGTGGCGTTCGCGGCTGTAGGGTTCGAAGTAGGCGAACCAGGCGTGTTTCTCACGGGTTTCGAGGCTGATGTGCAAGGTCTCGCCATCAAAGCGCGTGGGCACGCGGAACCAGTTGATATGGTCGTAGGAGGCGACAGCGTTGTAGCCGCTCCACGCATGCTTATAGGAAGAATGGCTGGCGTTGCTCAGGCGGAAAGTGTGGGTATGGCCCACGTGCATGCCTTCGGCCTTGAAGTGGAACCACTGGAAATGTGCGCTGCGGGTATCGGGTTCGATGGCGAGCAGCAACTGATAGGCATCGCTGGCATCCAGAACCTGGATATTGCCACTGTCGAAGTCGGTGCTGATCTTGATAGAGGTCAAGGCCACGGTCATAGTCGGGTTGCCTGGGTATGAATGTTGTGGCGGTTATATTACACAGGCACCGGGCAAAATCTTGACGCAAAATTGTTGCGGAGGAGGGGGGCGTCGTCCTTGACGCTGGGGCAGCTTAGAATCTATGAGATTGATTCTCAAGCGCTATTTCTCAAAGAACTGGGCTAGAGCCTTCGACCGGCTTTCTTTGGACGATGGTCTTTTGCTACCATGCGCGCCATTCAGCAACACACAGTCTTCATTAGCCTGAAGCCATGCCAGGGAAACTGGCAAAAAAAAAGACCCGGCCAAAGAGCCGGGTCAAAAACCGTGATTAGCCTGATGAGGAGATATTCCAAGAGTCCGACCTAAGGTCCCTTGGTCTATCGACTGATCTCGCGATCAGCTGAGCCCAATAATAATCATTATCATTTGCAAGTCAAATGTTTTTATCCGTGAGATAGAAATATTTTTCCTGCGCGCCCGTCACACGCTTGCCTGAGCCCTCGGCGCCTGCAGCGACTGCTCCACCATCGCCTTCGCCATATCGATCAAATACACCACTGAGAATGCCAGGTCGCGTTGATTGCCTTGATGGCTGTTCGCTGATTCGTAGGCGGTGGCGGCAGCACTGCGCAGCAGGTCCGAGGCGTGCACCAGGGCTTCTTCGTGGCTGATGTCGGGTTTGACGCGAAAGAAGGTGTCATCCGAGGGCGATGGCGACATATCTTCTTTCAAGTAATAGTCCAGGGCTCGCTGGGCGGCGCTGCTGCCGCGCATGTCGAGCAATTCGCTGGTTTCGGGTGTTTCAGGCAGGCGGTGCGGGCTTGTCGTCATAAGGGGCGGTACTCTGGGTGGGTGTCGAAAACCTTATGTTCGATGATAGTACGTATCGTATTTATGTCGTTTTATGGATTACTACAAACTGTTTATTGCCCTGAAAAATACGCATCGTATTGTCACGCACCATGGATAACTGGATAGCGTTGGTCAAAGCCAACATGAAAGACCGCAAGGTCACGCAGGATCAACTGGCCGAACGCCTGGGCATGTCCCAGGGCGGGGTGGGCCATTGGCTCAACAAACGCCGTGTGCCAAGCCTGGCCGACATGAACCGGGTTCTCGCGGAACTGGGGCTGGGCTACCTGGAAGTCGCCTTGCAGATTCGCGAAAAGACCGCCGAGACACTGCCCGCGCAACCTCCCTACAACCCGTACTTTCGATACCCGGTCAACGATTGGACGGGCATGTGCGAAATTCGCGAAGAGCACGGCGCGTACGCCACCACCCGCTTCGAACTGACGGACTACCACGCCCGCGGGGACGCCTTCTGGCTCCCGGTGAGGGGAGACGCCATGACCGCCCCCAGCGGTCTGAGCATCGGTGCGGGCATGCTGATCCTGGTGGACCCGGCTATCGATGCCCAACCTGGCAAGCTGGTGGTCGCCCAATGGGCTGACAGCCCCCAGGCGACTTTTCGCCAACTCATGGAAGAAAGCGGCCAGCTTTACCTGGTGCCGCTCAACCCCACCTATCCGAAGCAGCGGTTCACCGAGGATTGCCGCATCCTCGGCGTGGTGGTGCAGGCCACGGCGAAGTTCTAGTCGGCTGTTTCGAGCTCCACCAGCGCGCAGCCTTCGGCAACCATTTCACCTTCCTCGCAGAACAACGCCTTGATCACCCCGGCCTGGGGCGCACGGATGCTGTGTTCCATCTTCATGGCTTCCAGCACCACCAGTTGCATGCCGGCCTCCACGGCTTGGCCGACTTCCACCAGCACCCGCACGATGCTGCCGTTCATGGGCGCGGTCAGGCCGCCTTGATGGAGCTGGCCGGCCTCGACCGCTGCAATCGGGTCGAACAGGCTGACCGCGTGCAACTCGCCATCCCAGCGCAGGTACAGGGTGCTTTCGCTGCGCACCGCCAGATGAGCGCGGCGTACGCCCTGGTGCTCGATCAGCAGCTGTTCGCCGCGCAACAGCGGGGGCTGGGTGGGTAATGTCACCAACCGATCCTGCCCATTGCAGCTCAAGTGCAGCGAGACTTCGGCGGGCAGGCCGGCACGAAAACCGCGCGTGTCCGCCCAAGGCCCGTCACCGGCCGGCAAGCTCTGTATGAACGCCGCGGCCGCGGCCTGCCAGAACTCATCGCCCAAGGCGCCAGGTACCGGCAGCAGCTCATCCTGATAGCGCGGGATAAACCCGGTATCCAGTTCCGCCGCGGCAAACGCGGGGTGGGCGATGATTCGACGCAGGAAGCTCAGGTTGGTCCGCAGCCCGCCCACCGCAAATTCATCCAGCATGCTCAACAGCCGCAATCGCGCCTGTTCACGGTCTTCGCCCCAGGCAATCAGCTTGCCGAGCATCGGGTCGTAGAAGGGCGACACGCTGTCGCCCTGCTCGACGCCGCTGTCCACGCGTCGCCCCGGGCCGGGGGCTGATTCGCGGTACAGCGCCAGCTGCCCGGTGGCCGGCAGGAAATCGTTGGAGGGGTCTTCGGCGTACAGCCGTACTTCGATGGCATGGCCGATCAGCGGCACTTGTGCCTGGGTGATCGGCAGCGCTTCACCCTGGGCCACGCGAATCTGCCAGGCCACCAGATCGAGGCCGGTAATCGCTTCAGTCACCGGGTGTTCCACTTGCAGGCGCGTGTTCATTTCCATAAAGAAAAACTCGCCACGGGCATCCAGCAGAAATTCCACCGTGCCCGCGCCCACATAGCCAATGGCCTGGGCTGCGCGTACCGCCGCTTCGCCCATGGCCTTGCGCTGTTCAGTACTCAAGCCAGGCGCCGGGGCTTCCTCGACGACTTTTTGGTGCCGACGCTGGATCGAGCAATCGCGCTCATTGAGGTACAGGCAATGCCCCTGCTGGTCGGCAAACACCTGGATCTCCACATGGCGCGGCTTGAGCAGGTATTTTTCCACCAGCATCTGCCCATTGCCGAACGACGACAGCGCCTCGCGCTGGGCAGAGGCCAATGCCTCGGCCAACTGACTGACGTCCTCGACCACTTTCATTCCCTTGCCGCCGCCGCCGGCGGTGGCCTTGAGCAGCACCGGGTAGCCGATACGCGCGCAGGCATCGCGGAACGTCTCCAGGTCCTGGGCTTCGCCGTGGTAACCCGGCACCAGCGGCACGCCGGCGGTCTCCATCAACGCCTTGGCGGCCGACTTGCTGCCCATGGCGTCGATCGCCGAGGCGGGCGGGCCGAGGAAGATCAAGCCAGCGGCCTCGACCGCGCGGGCAAACCCGGCGTTTTCCGACAGGAAGCCGTAGCCCGGATGAATCGCCTGGGCGCCGCTGGCCTGGGCCGCGGCGATCAATTTGTCGATCTGCAGGTAGCTGTCCGTGGCTTTGCTGCCCCCCAGGTCGACGCGGATATCCGCCTCGCGACTATGGCGCGCGTCGCGGTCCGTGGCGCTGTGTACAGCGACGGTGGTCAAGCCCATGGCCTTGGCGGTGCGCATCACCCGGCAGGCGATTTCACCACGGTTGGCCACCAGTACGGTGGTCAGTGTGCTCATGAACGGGGCTCCTGGGATTGCCAGCTGGGCGTACGTTTTTGCAGGAACGCGCGCAAGCCTTCCTGGCCTTCGGCGCTGACGCGAATGCGGGCGATGGCATTTTCGCAATAACGGCGCAGGGCCGGGGTGAGGGCGCCGTTACCGACCTCGCGCAATAAGTCTTTGCTGGCGCGCATCGCCGCCGGGCTGTTTTGCAGCAGGTTGGCAACCCATTGCGCGACCTGTTGTTCCAGCGTATCGGTCGGATAGCTTTCCGCCAGCAGGCCGATATCCCGCGCCCGTTGGCCGCCAAACCGTTCGGCCGTCAGCGCATAACGCCGGGCTGCGCGCTCGCCGATCGCCTGTACCACAAACGGGCTGATCACCGCTGGCGCCAAGCCAATACGCACTTCTGACAGGCAGAACTGTGCGTCATCGGCACCAATCGCCATGTCGCAGCAACTGATCAGGCCCAATGCGCCACCGTAGGCCGCGCCTTGCACCACCGCCAGGGTGGGGATCTTCAGCTTGGCCAGGTTGTACATCAGCTCGGCCAGTTCGCGGGCGTCGTCCAAGTTGGTGTGGTAGTCCAGCTCGGCCGATTGCTGCATCCAGGCCAGGTCGGCCCCGGCGCTGAAGTGCTTGCCGCGCCCGCGCAGGACCAGGAAGCGCAGGGACGGATCACCTTGCACCTGGTCGAGGGCGATGATCAGTTCGCGGATCATCTCGGCGTTGAATGCGTTGTTCTTGGCTTCACGACTGAGCCATAGCGTGGCAAAGCCACGGCTGTCGGTGATCAGTTCGAGGGTGTTGAAATCGCTCATGCAAGGAGCTCCACTGCAGGTTACATGCGGAACACGCCGAAGCGGCTCGGCTCGATGGGGGCATTCAGCGCGGCAGACAGCGCCAGGGCCAGCACGTCGCGGGTCTGCATCGGGTCGATGACGCCGTCGTCCCACAAGCGCGCGCTGGAGTAGTAGGGATGGCCCTGGGTTTCATACTGGTCGAGGATCGGCTGCTTGATCGCCGCTTCTTCCTCGGCACTGAACGCAACCCCTGCACGTTCGGCCTGTTCACGCTTGACCTGCACCAGCACCCCTGCGGCCTGCTCGGCACCCATCACACCGATGCGCGCGTTCGGCCACATCCATAAAAAGCGCGGGTCGTAGGCGCGGCCGCACATCCCATAGTTACCGGCACCAAAGCTGCCGCCGATGATCACCGTGAATTTCGGCACCTTGGCGCAGGCCACGGCGGTGACCAGCTTGGCGCCATGCTTGGCGATACCGCCGGCCTCGTATTTCTGGCCGACCATAAAGCCGGTGATGTTCTGCAAGAACAGCAGCGGAATCCCGCGCTGGCAGGCCAGCTCGATAAAGTGCGCGCCTTTTTGCGCGGCTTCTGCAAACAAAATCCCGTTATTGGCCAGGATCGCAATCGGATAGCCATGCAGGTGGGCAAAACCGCACACCAGGGTGGTGCCGAACAGGGCCTTGAATTCATCGAACACCGAGCCGTCCACCAGCCGTGCGATCACTTCGCGCACATCGAACGGTTGCTTGGCATCGGCCGGGATCACGCCATAGAGCTCCTCGCTGCTATACAACGGCGCTACCGGCGTGCGTTGCAGCAACTGGCCCTGCTTGTGCCAATTGAGGTGGGCGACGCTGCGGCGGGCCAGGGCCAGGGCGTGCTCGTCGCTGTCGGCATAGTGGTCGGCTACGCCAGAAATCTTGCAGTGCACATCGGCACCGCCGAGGTCTTCAGCGCTGACCACTTCACCGGTCGCCGCCTTCACCAGCGGCGGGCCGGCGAGGAAGATGGTGGCCTGCTGGCGCACCATGATCGCTTCGTCGGCCATCGCCGGCACGTAGGCGCCGCCGGCGGTGCACGAACCCATCACCACGGCGATCTGCGGGATGCCCTGGGCACTCATGTTCGCCTGGTTGAAGAAGATCCGCCCGAAGTGCTCACGGTCGGGAAACACTTCATCCTGGCGCGGCAGGTTGGCGCCACCGGAGTCCACCAGGTAGATGCAGGGCAGGCGATTCTGCTCGGCGATGGTTTGGGCGCGCAGGTGTTTCTTCACGGTCAGCGGGTAGTAGGAGCCGCCCTTCACCGTGGCATCGTTGGCGACGATCATGCATTCGACCCCTTCGACCCGGCCTATCCCGGCAATCACGCCGGCGGCAGGCACGTCTTCGCCATACACCTGGTGGGCGGCCAGTTGGCTGAGTTCAAGGAACGGTGAGCCTGGGTCGAGCAAGCGGTTGATGCGCTCGCGTGGCAACAGTTTGCCGCGTGAAGTGTGGCGCTCCTGGGCCTTGGCGCCGCCACCCTGCTGCACGTGGGCGAGCAGGGTGTGCAGGGCGTCGACCTGTTGGCGCATCGCTGCGTCATTGGCGATGAACTCCGCCGAGCGCGGGTTGAGCTGGGTGTGCAAGGTGGCCATGACGTGCTCCTTCAGCGGGTTTCGTTGAAGAGTTCGCGACCGATCAGCATCCGCCGAATCTCACTGGTGCCGGCCCCGATTTCATACAGCTTGGCGTCACGCAGCAGGCGTCCGGCAGGGAATTCGTTGATATAGCCGTTGCCGCCGAGGATCTGGATGGCATCGAGGGCCATCTGCGTCGCGCGTTCGGCGCTGTAGAGGATCACCCCGGCCGCATCCTTGCGCGTGGTTTCGCCACGCTCGCAGGCTTGCGCCACCGCGTAGAGGTAGGCGCGGCTGGCATTGAGCTGGGTGTACATGTCGGCGACCTTGCCCTGGATCAGCTGGAATTCGCCGATGCTCTGGCCGAACTGCTTGCGGTCGTGGATGTAGGGCACGATCAGGTCCATGCACGCCTGCATGATCCCGGTCGGGCCACCGGAGAGCACCACGCGTTCGTAGTCCAGGCCGCTCATCAGCACTTTCACACCACCGTTGAGGGCACCGAGGATATTGTCTTCGGGGACTTCCACATCATCGAAAAACAGCTCGCAGGTGTTGGAGCCGCGCATGCCCAGTTTGTCGAACTTGTTGCTGCGGCTGAAGCCTTTCCAGTCACGCTCGACGATGAAGGCGGTGATGCCGTGGGGGCCCTTTTCCAGGTCGGTCTTGGCGTAGATCACATAGGTGTTGGCGTCAGGGCCGTTGGTGATCCAGGTCTTGCTGCCGTTGAGCACGTAGCGGTCGCCACGCTTGTCGGCGCGCAGCTTCATCGAGACCACATCGGAGCCGGCATTCGGCTCGCTCATGGCCAGGGCGCCCACATGTTCGCCGCTGATCAATTGAGGCAGGTACTTGAGCTTCTGCTCATGGTTGCCGTTGCGGTTGATCTGATTGACGCAGAGGTTGGAGTGGGCGCCGTAGGACAGCGCCACCGACGCCGAACCGCGGCTGATTTCTTCCATGGCCACCACGTGGGCCAGGTAACCCAGGCCGGCACCGCCGTACGCTTCCGGCACCGTGATGCCCAGCAGGCCCATGTCGCCAAACTTGCGCCACAGGTCGGCGGGAAACAGGTTGTCGATGTCGATCTGTGCCGCGCGAGGGGCGATCTCCTTGGCCACGAAGGACTGCACCTGGTCGCGCAACATGTCGATGGTTTCACCGAGGGCGAAGTTCAGGGAGGGATAACTCATGGACGGGCACCTTAAGTTGAGCTTTGTTGTTATGTGGGTGGGGCGCCGGGGGAGGGCGATCACCTTTACGTTAACGTAAGCTTGCGTTGCGGTGCTGTCAATCGTAGTTTACGTTTACGTCAACCTACAAAAAAGACAACAGGGGTCGTTATGGATCAACCGAATCCGAGCTACAGCCGTGGCTCCCAGGACAAGACGCTGCTGGCCATGACCATCGGTCAGGCCTTCGATCGCACCGTTGCGCAGCATCCCGATGGCGAAGCCCTGGTGGTGCGCCACCAACAGCGCCGCTACACCTGGCGGCAACTGGCCCAGACCGTTGACCTGCACGCCCGCGCGTTCCTGGCCCTGGGCATGCAAACCGGCGACCGCCTGGGCATCTGGGCGCCCAATTGCGCCGAATGGTGTATCAGCCAAATCGCCAGCGCCAAGCTCGGGGTGATCCTGGTCAATATCAACCCGGCCTATCGCAGCAGTGAGTTGGAATACGTGCTCAAGCAATCCGGTTGCCAGTGGCTGGTGTGCGCCGGGTCATTCAAGACGTCCGATTACCATGCCATGGTGCAGGCGCTGAAGCCCGACCTGCGTGGCGTCATCAGCCTTGACCCCAATCCGCCCCCGGGTTTCCTGCCCTGGTCGCAGTTGGCGGCACTCGGGGCAGGCGTCGCGCCGGAACAGGTGCGCAGCCGTCAAGCCAGCCTGCGCTTTGATCAAGCCGTCAATATCCAGTACACCTCCGGCACTACCGGCTTCCCCAAGGGAGCCACCCTCAGTCACCACAACATCCTCAACAACGGCTACATGGTCGGCGAAAGCCTGGGCCTCACCGCGCAGGATCGCCTGGTGATCCCGGTGCCGCTGTACCACTGCTTTGGCATGGTGATGGGCAACCTGGGCTGTATCACCCATGGCACCACCATGATCTACCCCAATGACGGCTTCGATCCGCTGCTGACGCTCACCGCCGTCGCCGAAGAGCGCGCCACTGGCCTGTACGGCGTGCCCACCATGTTTATCGCCATGCTCGATCATCCGCGCCGGGGCGAGTTGGAGCTGTCGTCCCTGCGTACCGGCATCATGGCCGGCGCCACGTGCCCCATTGAAGTGATGCGCCGGGTCATCGGCGAATTGCATATGGGCGAGGTGCAGATTGCCTACGGCATGACCGAAACCAGCCCGGTGTCGTTGCAGACCGGCGCCGATGATGACCTGGAGCGTCGGGTCACCACGGTGGGGCGTACCCAGCCACACCTCGAACACAAGATCATCGACATCGACGGTAACACCGTGGCGCGCGGCGAGACGGGCGAGCTGTGTACCCGTGGCTACAGCGTGATGCTCGGCTACTGGAACAACCCGGAAGGTACCCGCGAGGCCATCGACGACGCGGGCTGGATGCACACCGGCGACCTGGCGACCATGGACGCGCACGGCTACGTATGCATCGCCGGGCGCAACAAAGACATGATCATTCGCGGTGGCGAGAACGTGTACCCGCGCGAGCTGGAAGAGTTTTTCTTCACTCATCCGGCGGTGGCCGACGTGCAGGTTATTGGTGTTCCGGATGAGCGTTATGGCGAAGAGATTGTGGCCTGGATCAAGTTCCATCCCGGGCACGTGGCCAGTGCTCTGGAGTTGCACGCCTGGTGCAAGGGGCGCATCGCGCACTTCAAGACGCCCAAGCATTTCAAGTTCGTGGACGAATTTCCGATGACCGTTACGGGCAAGGTCCAGAAATTCCGCATGCGCGAGATCAGTATCGAGGAGTTGGCATCGCGCAACGACTGAGGGAAAGCGCCTCTGCCTGAGGAGGCGTGCACACAGCACAAAGGGGACCCTAGGGTCCCCTTTAATTTGTCGTTGCCTGCTCTTTTTTTATTATTGAGGGGCGGTCTGTTGTTGTTTTTGGTAACCGTGACCCTTTACCGCTGTTTTTGGCGACCCCCATCCGGGGTCAAGAGCAAACGTATTTTTTTGAGCGCTGATCTGCTTCTTCGCAAGCGATCCAACCAGTGGCAGCTACCTGAGGTAGTTTTATTTTTCTCTATCCGGTTGCGGGTTTCGGCATGCCGTACCCTGCGAAGCACATCTTCTCCAAAAAAATCTGTTAGCTGCGTCTCTGCCGTGTTGTTTTTGTTATGTCAGAGTCGTTACGTCTTATTTTTATTAGGTTTGGCGCTTTTTATTCTTGTTATGCCATAGAGATAGCAGAACCCGTGCCAACTTTATAAAGTCTTTTGGAATCAATGAGTTAATTTTTGTGTGCGATTTGGCCTACGGCGAATGCCACAAAATATGTTCCCGTGTTACTCGATGTGTAGCGGTGCGGTAACACATCGTCACGGATCGGTTACTCACTGTGTGCTACGCACCTTGGCCACACGCGAACCGGTGGGGCGGCCCAGCACCGTGCAGATCTGTTGGCCGGCCCGGATCAGTTGCTCCAGGTCGATGCCCGTGTGGATCCCCAGCCCATCGAGCAGGTACACCACGTCCTCGGTGGCGACGTTACCGCTGGCGCCCTTGGCGTAGGGGCAGCCGCCGAGGCCCGCGATAGAGCTGTCGAACACATTGATCCCTTCCAACAGGCTGGCGTAGACATTGGCGATCGCCTGCCCATACGTGTCGTGGAAGTGCCCCGCCAACTTGTCCCGCGGTACCTGCGCACCCACCACCTCGAACAGCCGCCGCGTGGCGCCGGCCGTGCCGGTGCCGATGGTGTCGCCCAGGGACACTTCATAGCAGCCCATGGCATACAGCTCACGAGCCACTGCCGCCACTTGCTCCGGGGCGACCGCGCCTTCGTACGGGCAACCCAGCACACAGGACACATAGCCACGCACACTGATGCCGTGCTGCTTGGCCGCCGCCATGATCGGCGCAAAACGCTCCAGGCTTTCGCTGATGGAGCAGTTGATATTGCGCTGGGAAAACGCCTCGGAGGCTGCCGCAAACACTGCGACTTCCTTCACGCCGGCCGCCAGCGCGTCTTCAAACCCGCGCAGGTTCGGTGCCAACGCGCCATAGGTGACACCGGGCTTGCGCTGGATCTGCGCAAACACCTCAGCGGAACCGGCCATCTGTGGCACCCATTTGGGCGAGACGAAACTGCCCACCTCGATATAGCCCAGGCCGGCGGCACTCAGGGCATCCACCAACTGCACCTTGTCGGCCACGCTGATGGGTTGGGCTTCGTTCTGCAAACCGTCGCGCGGGCCGACTTCGACCAGGCGCACGTGTGAGGGGAGGGACATGGCAACTACCTTCTGTTCAATGGCCAGCCTGGCCTTGGATGGTCTCGGCCAGGGCCTGGGTGCAGCGCTCTTCGGCGGTGTCCAGTTCCAGCTTCATTTGTTCGATATCCAGCAACTGTTGCTCCAACTGTTCACGGCGTTCGGCGATCTTCGCCAGCATGCTGTTGAGCTGGATATGGTTGCCGCTGGCGGGGTCGTAGAGTTCGATCAATTCACGGCATTCGGCCAGGGAAAAACCGATGCGCTTGCCACGCAGGATCAGCTTCAGGCTGACCTTGTCCCGCGCCGAGTAGATGCGTTCCTGGCCTCGGCGTTCCGGGGCCAGCAGGCCTTGTTCTTCATAGAAGCGAATGGCGCGGGTGGTGATGTCGAGCTCGCGGGCGAGGTCGGAGATGCTGTAGGTCGTGCTCATGGGGGCGCTCAAGAAGGTCTTGGCGTTAAGCTAATGGCAGGTTGACGTGAACGTCAAGGGCCGCTGCGCAGCCCATCGGGGGCAAGCCCCCTCCCACAGGGGAGGCTTTTCACCCTCAGGCCTGCTGTTTATCCAGCTTCTTTTCGTGAGCCGTGACTTGCTGGCACAACTCGATCATTTGCTCACGCATCCAGCGGTTGGCCGGGTCCTGGTCGGTGCTTTCGTGCCAGTACAGGTGGGTTTCCACCGGCGGCACGTCATTGACCGGCAGGTTGAACCAGTGCAGGTCATGACGGCGGGCGAAGCGTTCGGGCACGGTCATCACCATGTCGGTCTGCTGCAACACTTGGGAGGCCATCAGGTAATGCTGGGAGCGCAGGGCAATCTTGCGCTGGATGCCCATCTTGCCCAGGGCCAGGTCGACATGGCCCAGGCCATTTCGGCGGCTGGAGATATGGATATGGGTCAGCGACAGGTAGTCATCCAAGGTGAATTTGTCCTTGCCCGCCATGGGATGGCCCTTGCGCATGGCACAGACGTAGCGGTCTTCCATCAGCTTGACGTGGCGCACCTGCGGGTCGGTGTTGAGCGGCGCGTCCACGGCAAAATCCAGGCGCCCGGCGGCCAGTTCCTTGGTGGTTTCGCGGCGCTTGGACAGGAAACTCTCGATCACCACCGTCGGTGCCAGGCGGCGCAGACGCTGGAACAGCAACGGCAGGATCACCGCCTCGGTGAGGTCGGTCATGCTGATGCGATAGGTCTTGGCCGCCTGCTGAGGGTTGAAAATCCGGCTTTCCTGCACCGACACCCGCAGCAACGACAACGCATTGCGCACCGGACCGATGATGTTCTGCGCCATCGGCGTGGGCACCATGCCTTGGGCGGTGCGCACGAACAGCGGGTCGTTGAAGGTCTCGCGCAAGCGGGCCAGAGCGTTGGATACCGCTGGTTGGGTAATGCCGACAATCTGCCCGGCGCGGGTCAGGTTGGCTTCGGTGTAGATCGCGTCAAAGACGATGAAGAGGTTGAGGTCGACCTTGCTCAGATTCATTTCGTTGCGCTCTTATTGTTAGGTGGCCATACGTCGATCATATATCGGTGATGAATGTTAATACACGCCGAGAATAGGCTAGGTAAATTATCAACGCTGTTCTAGCATCGAATGCATGACCTAAACAACCTCTCCAAGAAGGGAGCTGCTCATGGATTTCGCCTATTCGCCCAAGGTTCAGGAACTGCGTGAACGCGTTACAGCGTTCATGGACGCTTACGTTTACCCGGCCGAGCCGGTGTTCGAACGCCAAGTCAGCGAAGGCGACCGCTGGCAGCCCACCGCGATCATGGAAGAGCTGAAGGCGAAAGCCAAAGCCGAGGGCCTGTGGAACCTGTTCCTGCCTGAATCCGAGCTGGGCGCCGGCCTGACCAACCTTGAATACGCGCCACTGGCCGAGATCATGGGCCGCTCGCTGCTGGGCCCGGAGCCGTTCAACTGCTCGGCCCCCGACACCGGCAACATGGAAGTGCTGGTGCGCTACGCCAACGAAGAGCAGAAACAACGCTGGCTCGAACCGCTGCTGCGCGGCGAGATCCGCTCGGCCTTCGCCATGACCGAGCCCGATGTGGCCTCCTCGGACGCCACCAACATGGCTGCCCGCGCCGAACGCCAGGGCGACGAGTGGGTGATCAACGGCAAGAAGTGGTGGACCTCCGGCGCCTGCGACCCGCGCTGCAAGATCCTGATCTTCATGGGCCTGAGCAATCCTGATGCACCGCGTCACCAGCAACACTCGATGATCCTGGTGCCGGTGGACGCCCCGGGGGTGAAGATAGTGCGCCCGCTGCCGGTGTTCGGTTACGACGACGCGCCCCATGGCCACGCCGAAGTGCTGTTCGACAATGTGCGCGTGCCGTATGAAAACGTGCTGCTCGGCGAAGGCCGTGGCTTTGAAATCGCCCAGGGTCGCCTTGGCCCGGGCCGCATCCACCACTGCATGCGCTCCATCGGCATGGCCGAGCGCGCATTGGAATTGATGTGCAAGCGCGCCGTCAGCCGCACCGCATTCGGCAAGCCATTGGCACGCCTGGGCGGCAATATCGACAAGATCGCCGACTCGCGCATGGAAATTGACATGGCGCGCCTGCTGACCCTGAAAGCGGCGTACATGATGGACACCGTAGGCAACAAAGTGGCGAAAAGCGAAATCGCCCAGATCAAGGTCGTGGCGCCGAATGTGGCGTTGAAAGTGATCGACCGCGCGATCCAGATTCATGGTGGCGCCGGGGTTTCCAACGACTTTCCGCTGGCCTACATGTACGCCATGCAACGTACCCTGCGCCTGGCCGACGGCCCGGACGAAGTGCACCGCGCGGCGATCGGCAAGTTCGAGATCGGCAAGTATGTGCCACGGGAGATGATGCGCAGCGGGCAGTAACACCGCGTCGCCTGCAATCGGGGGCAAGCCCCCTCCCACATTTTGATTTGGGAATACATTCAAAGTGTGGGAGGGGGCTTGCCCCCGATGAGGCCGGATCAGGCCCTGAAGATCCCACAGCCCTCAGTACACCCAAACCTCCACCCGCCGATTCTTGATCCGCCCTTCATCCGCGGTATTCGCCGCCACCGGCATCTGCGCGCCGAACCCGCGAATATCCCTCAGCACCACGCCGCTCTTGACCAATTCACGGCGCACCGCCATCGCCCGCAATTTCGACAGCAGCGCCGCGCGCTGCGGGTCACTCTTGGCATCGCCAAACCCTACCAGCGTCACCTGCTTGTCGAGCTTGTCGTGGCTTTTGATATAGGCCACCACGCGTTGCAGATCCTGACGCGCCTTGTTATCCAGGCTGGCGCTGCCTTCCTCGAAACGAAAATTCACCGTCAGGCGCTGGGCGTCGCGGGCGATCGCCTGATAGTCCTCGGGCATCGACGCGCGCGGCTCTACCCCAATCGCCTGCACCTGCTGTGCGATAAATCCGTTGGCCGCGACAATCGCCTGGCCTTTGCTGCTCTGGGTAAAGTCCACCAGCGCCTTGGCCCATGGATTACGTGTGGACGGTGGCAGGTAAAAGAACAGTCGTCGGGAGAGAGGGTAATCCTCCGTGGCGATCAGGCTGTTCAAGGGCAACATGGGTTGCGAGTCACCATCGACAATCGCCACCGCCTTGGCCTGACGCACATAGGGCAGGCCGATAAAGCCGATGCCATGGGGGTCACGGCTCACCGCGTCGGACAGTTGCTCGCTGGACTCGAAACGCTTAGCGGACGCCGCCAGGGGTTTGCCGCGCCGGCTCAGCACCAGTTCCTTGAAGGTGTCATAGGTACCGGACTGGTCATCGCGCGCGTACAGATTGATCGTCCCGCCGACACCGCCCAGCGCCTCCCAGGTACTGATTTCGCCATTGAAGATCTGCGCCAGTTGCTCGGTGTCCAGGGTGTCCAGCGGGTTGCGCGGATTGAGGATGATCGCCAGGCCGTCGATGGCGATGACCTGCTCGGCCTCAGGGCTTTTCAGGTCACCCAGGGGTTCGAGCTCCACCAGTTCACTGTCCTTGATCGGGCGGGATGAAGCTGCCAGGTCGGCGCTGGATTTTTTCAGCGCGACAAACCCGGTGCTGGAGCCATGGGCCGCGACCTCTATGGTCACGACCTTGCCCTGGCGCGTCTTGCCGACGACCCGTTGTTCATTGGCGCCTTCGGCGGGTTCGCTGTGTACGCCTTGCAGCCCCTGCTGCTCCATCAAACCCTTGACCAGCGCCGGCCCCAGCGCTGCGCCAATAGTGTTCGAGCCCTGGATGCGCAGGGCAGGGCCTTGGTCGGGAACGGGTAGAGGGGCAGCAACAGCCGAGAGGGAAAACGCGCTACACAACAGGAACAGAACGCGCAGCATCATGCCGGCACCTTCTCAAGCCAAAGGGAGTGCCGCGAGATTAAGTCAGTCAGGTTGCATAAATATGACTGGCATGCCGCCAATCAAACGGTGGGAGGGGCGGTGCGACGATTCGACAAGCCCGCTCGCCACAGGGGTTCAAGTTTGTCGTGCGACCGCGCTAAATCGGAGATTCAGCGGGACCTCCCCCATTTGACCGAGTCCGGCCAGGGAATCAGCTCAGTTCCAACCAGATCGGCGCATGGTCAGACGGCTTCTCCAGGCCACGCAGATCGTAATCCACACCGGCATCCTTGACGCGCGGCAGCAAGCCATTGGAGGCCATGATCACGTCAATCCGCAGCCCACGCTTGGGCTCATCCTCGAACCCACGGCTGCGGTAGTCGAACCAGCTGAAACGGTCGGTCACATCGGGGTTGAGGTGACGGAAGCTGTCCACCAGGCCCCAGTTCTTCAGGCGGGCCATCCACTCGCGCTCTTCCGGCAGGAAGCTGCACTTGCCGGTTTTCAGCCAGCGCTTGGCGTTGTCGGCGCCGATGCCGATATCGCAGTCTTCCGGGGAAATATTCACGTCGCCCATCACCACCAGTGCCTGGTCATTGCTGAACTGGCTTTCCAGCAGCTGTTGCAGGTCTTCGTAGAAGCGCTGCTTGGCCGGGAACTTGGTTGGGTGGTCGCGGCTTTCGCCCTGAGGGAAGTAGCCGTTCATGATGGTCACCGGATGGCCATTTTCATCGGCGAAGGTGCCCCAGATAAAGCGGCGCTGGGCATCTTCTTCATCGCTGGCAAAGCCTTTGTGCACGCTCAAGGCTTCTTTGCGCGACAGCAGGGCCACGCCGTAGTGGCCTTTCTGGCCGTGGTAATACACGTGATAGCCCAGTGCCTGTACTTCGGCCAAGGGGAACTGGTCGTCATGCACCTTGGTTTCCTGCAGGCCAATCACGTCGGGTTGATGCTTTTCAATCAGCGCCGCCAGCTGATGGGGGCGAGCCCGCAGCCCGTTGATATTGAAGGAGACGATTTTCATGGTCGGCAGTCCAGTCTGGCAAAAGGGCGATGCTAGCGGACAAGTCGGACGGGGGCCAGCGTGGCGGTAGGACAGATGCACTGCTAATGTCTGGGAACGACTGGTGCCGCGTAAGTTCGTACTCATAAGAACGCCATCTTTTGAATGGCGCCCAGGGAGACTCACCGTATGCCTGACTCTTTAACCACCCTTGCCGAAGTTCGCTTGCTCAACAGCGACTATTCCCCCGAGGCCCGCTCCCTGCTGTATCAGGCTTATCGCCATGAGCCGACCTTTGCCTACATCTTCGAAGCCGAGCGCCCAGGCTATGAACAGCGGGTGCGCGCCACCGTGCGCGAACTGGTCAAGCAGCATTTCTTTCAGAAACTTCCCGCCATTGGCCTGTTCGTCAATGACCGGCTGATCGGCATCGCCTTGATCGCGCCGCCGCAACGGCGCCTGGGGATCACCGAAAGCTGGGCCTGGCAACTGCGCATGTGGCTGAGCACGGGTGTGCGTGGCACGCGGCGCTACCTTGATTACCATCATGCGGTGCTGGCATGCCTGCCCGCCGAATCGGTGCATGTGTTGCCGCTGCTGGGTATTCACCCACAGTTCCAGGGCAAGCATTACGGCGAACAGTTGCTGACGGCGGTGCACAACTGGTGTGCCGAGGACCCGCATTCGTCCGGTGTGGTGGTGGACACGGGGAATCCACGCTATCTGGATTTCTACCAGCGTCAGGGCTATGAGGAAATCGGCGAGGTTGCTGTAGGACCTGTCCTGGAACATGTGTTTTTTCACCCCAATCCCCAGGCGTTACAGGCTTCAACGGCTTAACGCAGAATTTTTCAGAATCATCTGTGTTCTAAGTTGCTCCCGAGGTCGTGTAGCATCCGCGCCTATGAAGTTTCCAGGAAGATTTACCAGCGGCTTGGTTCTGCTGTTCACAAGCTGCGGCGCGTTCGCGCAAAGCGAATTGGACGTACGGATCAAGCCAACGAACGATGCGCTGAAGGCCAATATCGAAGGTTATATCGGCGGGGTGGGCGATCGTGATGAAGAGGCCTTGCAACGGTTCAGCCGTGGCGCCGAGGAACAGGCGCGCAAAGCCGCCCAGGCGCTGGGGTTCTATCAGCCACGGATCGCAAGCGATGTGAAGGGCGGCAAGACTCCGCGCCTGATCCTCACCATCGACCCCGGCGAACCGGTGCATTTGCGCAACGTGACCATTCGGGTCGACGGCGAGGCCGCGAACCTCAAGGCGTTCCGCGTACCCGTCAGCGACGACCTAAAATCCGGCGCCGTGCTCAACCACGGCCACTACGAAGACGCCAAGCGTCTGATCCAGAACCAGGCCTCGCGCTACGGTTTTTTCAGCGGGCGCTTCACGCGCCAGACACTCTCGGTGGACCCCCAGGCGGGCGTCGCCGATATCGAACTGATCTATGACAGCGGCCCACGCTACACCTTGGGCAAGGTCAGCTTTGCCGGTGACACGCCGTTTGATGAAGAGCTGCTGCAACGCATGGTGCCGTTTAAAAATGGCACGCCCTACGACTCCGAACTGATCGCCGAACTCAACCAGGCCCTGCAATCCAGCGGCTTTTTTGAAGGCGTGCGCGTGGACGCCGCCCCGGCGGCTTCGGCCAATGATGTGATCCCGGTCGCCGTGCGACTGGAAACCCGCAAGCCGCGCACCATGGGCCTTGGCCTAGGGTATTCCACCGACGTCGGTCCACGGGGCAAAGCCAACTGGACCCGCCACTGGGTCAACCCCCAGGGCCACAGCTACGGCTGGGAAGCCGAACTGTCGGCGCCGCGCCAGAACGTCGGGCTGTGGTACGACATTCCGCTCGACCCGCCGCTCACCGACAAACTGCGGTTTGCCGGCGGCTACCAGAATGAAGAACTGGCCAACACCGACACCCTGAGCAAGCTGCTCACCCTTGGCCCTGAATGGCACAGCAAGTTGCCCAGCGGCTGGACCCGGGTGATCTCCCTCAAATGGCAACGCGAAGAATATCGCCTGGGCGATGACTCGGGCTTGAGCAACCTGGTGATGCCGGGGATCAGCTATTCCTACCTGCGCAGCGATAACCGTATCGACCCGCACCATGGCTACCGCCTGATGTTCGATGCCAAGGTCGCCAAGGAAGGGCTCGGTTCCGATACCAACCTGCTTTACGGCACGGCCACGGTCAAGGGCCTGACCACCCTGTGGGACAATCATCGCTTCCTGGCACGGGCGCAGTTCGGTGGCAGCGCCACCAATGGCTACAAGTCGGTGCCGCCGTCGTTGCGCTTCTTCGCCGGTGGCGACCAGAGCGTGCGCGGCTATGAGTACCAGACCCTGTCGCCGGAAAACGACCAGGGCGACCGCATCGGTGGTCGCTACATGGTGGCCCTGAGCGCCGAGTACCAATATTCCATCGCCGAGAAATGGCGAATCGCGACCTTCGTCGACCAGGGCAACGCCTTCAACACCCTGGAAATCCCCAACCTGAAAACCGGCGTCGGCGTCGGCGTACGGTGGGTCTCGCCGGTAGGACCGATCCGCCTGGACCTGGCCCATGCCTTGGAAGAGCCAGGTGGGTTTCGTGTGCACTTTTCCATGGGGCCTGAGTTGTGATGCGAGGTTTGAAAATAGCGGGGCTGGCCATCGTTGCCTTTCTCGCCTTGATAGGGCTGGCGCTGTGGACGGTGCTCGGGACCCAGGCGGGCAGCCGTTGGGCCTTGGGCCACGTGCCGGGGCTGAGCGTGGAGAATTTCCAGGGGCGCCTGGGCGGCCAGTGGAGCGCCGATCATCTGCTGTGGCAACAAGACAGCAGCCGTGTCGAACTCGACGCACCGAAGTTTGATTGGTCGCCGGCCTGCCTGCTGCGCCTGACCTTGTGCATCAATCGATTGGAGGTGGATCAAGCCAGCCTGCAATTCCCGCCCAGTACCGAGCAGAGCAGTGGCCCGATCACGCTGCCGGACCTGACGTTGCCCGTCGCCATCCAGTTGGGCGACGTTCGCGTCGGCCGGCTGCTGTTTAACGGCAGCGAACAACTCAAGGGCCTGCAACTGGCGGCGCATTGGACCGTCGCCGGTATGCAGATCGATACGGTGCACCTGCAACGGGACGACCTGGTGCTGGACCTGTCCGGCCTGCTGCAACCCACGGGCGACTGGCCGTTGACTGCCAGCGGCAACCTGAGCCTGCCTTATGCGCCAGGCGGTGCGCCGTGGAAGGTTGCGCTCAGACTCGACGGCGACCTGCTCAAGACCCTCAAGCTCGATGCCGACAGCAGTGGCTACCTGCCCGCCAAACTCAGTGGCGAACTGCAACCGCTGGTGGAGAACCTGCCAGCGCAGTTGCACATCACCGCCGATGGCTTCAAACCCAGTGCGGACTTGCCCGATACCCTGCAACTCAATCAACTCGACCTCACCGCCAAGGGCGACTTGAGCAGTGGTTACCAACTGCTGGGCAAAGCCATCCTGCCGGCGGAAAAAGGCCCGGTGGATGTATTGCTGCAAGGCACGGTCGACGCCAAGGGCGCGCAGATTTCCGGCCTGGATTTGACCGCCGGTGAGCAACAAAGCCTGACACTCACGGCACAGCTGGACTGGCAAGAAGGTTTGAGTGCCGAGGCGAAAATCGCTTGGCTGGATTTCCCCTGGCATCGTCTGTATCCGCTGATCGACGAGCCTCAGGTCGCGTTACGTACCTTTAACGGTGAAATCTCCTATAAGGACGGCAACTACCTCGGCAACTTCAAGGCTGATCTCGACGGCCCGGCGGGCCGGTTCAATGTGGTCACGCCCTTCAGCGGCGATCTCAAGCAAGTGTTCCTGCCCGAGTTGAAACTGACCGCCGGCCAAGGCAAGGCCGAAGGCCACCTGAACCTGCAATTCGCCGACGGTATTGCCTGGGACACCGCACTGGACCTTTCGGCCCTGAACCCGGCGTACTGGGTCGGCGAATTGCCTGGCACCCTGGCGGGTCCGCTGCGCAGCAAAGGCGAATTCAAGAACGAGCAACTCAAGCTCAACGCCGACCTTGACCTCAAGGGCCGCCTGCGTGGCCAACCCGCCGTGCTGGCGGCCAAGGCCGAAGGCACAGGCGAGCAATGGACCTTGGCCAACCTGGATATCCGCTTGGGCGACAACCGCATCAACGGCAGCGGCAGCCTGCAACAACGCCTGGCCGGGCAGATCGATATCAGGCTGAGTCGCCTGGCCCAGCTGTGGCCGCAGCTACGTGGGCAGGTCAATGGCCGAATCGATGTGGCCGGTAGCCTCAAGGCGCCACAAGGCAAACTCGACCTCAAGGGCCAGCAATTGGCCTATGTCGATAATCGTCTGCAAAGCCTCACCCTCGACGCCACCCTCGATAGCGCCCAGCGCGCAAAGATCGACCTCAAGGGCAGTGGCATTCAAAGTGGCGACACCCAGGTCGGTACCCTGACCGCCAGCGCCCAGGGCGATATCCGGCGCCAGAGCGTCCAACTCGACCTGGCGGGACCGCTGCTCAAGCTGGCCCTGGCCCTCGACGGCAACCTCGACAACAGCAACTGGCGTGGGCGCCTCGCGAGCGGCGAGGTGCAGGCCGGTGGCCAGGACTGGAAGCTGCAAGCCCCGGCGAAAATCGAACGCTTGGCCGACGGCAAACTGACCTTCGCGGCCCACTGCTGGGTGTCCGGTGCAGCCAGCCTGTGCGGTGAAGACCAGCGCCTGATGCCCGAGCCGAAGCTGCGCTACCACCTCAAGCAATTCCCCATCGACAGCCTGGCGGCCTTTTTGCCGAAAGATTTCGCCTGGCAAGGCAAGCTCAACGCCGACGTTCAGCTCGACCTGCCCGGCAGTGGCCCCAAGGGCGTGGTCTCGGTGGATGCCAGTGGCGGCACCTTGCGTGTCAAGGATAAGGACCAGTGGCTGGATTTCCCCTACGACACCTTGAAGCTGGAAACCACCCTTAACCCCAAGCGTATCGACACCCAGCTCAACTTCCAGGGCGGCAAGCTCGGCGAGTTGCTGTTGCAGGCGCAGATCAACCCGTTGCCGAAAAACAAACCGATCACCGGCAATTTCAGCCTCACGGGCCTCGACCTCGCGGTGGCGCGCCCGTTTGTGCCGATGGTGGAAAAACTCACCGGCAAGCTCAACGGCAGCGGGCGGATCTCCGGTGGACTGTTGGCGCCGCAGGTCAACGGCAACGTGAATCTGGTGGGCGGTGAAGTGTCCGGGCCTGAACTGCCCGTCAGCCTCGAGGGCTTGAATGTGCAGGCGTTGATTGCCGGCGAAAGCGTGCAACTCAACGGCGCCTGGCGCAGCGGCAAGGCCGGGCAGGGCAGCCTGAAGGGGCAGATCGACTGGGGCCAGGCGCTGGCGGTGGACCTCAGCCTGCAGGGCTCGCAACTGCCGGTCACCGTAGAGCCCTACGCCGCGTTGGAAGTGGCGCCTGACCTGAAGATCAGCTTGAAGAACGACAAGCTGGCGATTGCCGGTAAGGTGCATATCCCTCGCGGCGACATCACCGTGCGCGAACTGCCGCCTTCGACGGTCAAGGTCTCCGATGACACGGTGATCGTTGGCCGCCAGACCGAGGAGGGCAAGCCGCCGATGGCGATGGCCATGGACATTGATGTCGTGGTGGGGGAAGAGCAGCTCAACTTCTCGGGCTTCGGCCTGACCGCCAAGGTTCAGGGGCATGTGCATATCGGCGACAACCTCGACACCCGGGGCGAACTGTGGCTCAACGATGGTCGCTATCGCGCCTATGGGCAACGGCTCACGGTGCGCCGCGCGCGCCTGTTGTTCGCCGGGCCCCTGGATCAACCGTTTCTCGATATCGAAGCGGTACGGGTCACCACCGAGCCGTCCAGGACCGTAACCGCCGGTATTCGCTTGAGTGGCAGTGCCGAACAGCCGACCACGCAGATCTTCTCCGAGCCGGCAATGGCCCAGGAGGACGCCCTGTCCTACCTGGTGCTGGGACGTTCGCGTACCACCACCGGCGAAGACAACAATATGCTTGCGCAAGCAGCGTTGGGCCTGGGCCTGATGGGCAGTGCCGGGGTGACCTCGGATATTGCCAATAAACTTGGCATCCAGGATTTCGACCTCGACACCCAGGGCAGCGGCAACAACACTGCCGTGGTCGCCAGCGGCAAGATCACCGAGAAACTCAGCCTGCGCTATGGCGTGGGGGTGTTCGAACCGGCCAACACCATCGCCTTGCGCTACCTGTTGAGCAAGAAGGTGTACCTGGAAGTGGCCAGCGGCGTCGCCAGTTCCCTGGATATCTTCTACAAGCGCGATTTCTGAGTCCTGCTCGGTCAAAAAAGGTAGGGGCGACGATTCGACTCCGATGGCGGCCTGATAGCCGACCAGGATGCTGGAGTGGAATGAGTACCTATCCATTGCTGCGTAAAGGCGGCTATTGGTTCCGCCCTTACGGCGGCTCACTTTGGAAAAGCCCCAAAGTAAGCAAAGGGCT
>NZ_JBMDIS010000008.1:0-176467 GCF_057808775.1 Pseudomonas sp. FG86
CCACTTTAAAACGCAAAACCCCACCAGCGGGAGGTGGGGTTTATGGAGCGCTTACGTGCTCTCCGGCTACAGTTACTTCCCGAATCAGGCGCTGAACTCGGTACGTTCCACCATGGGCAACGCCAGTGAGGCGGACATGGTCGAGCGTCTCTCCGGCCGGGAGATGATGGTATTGCAGCAATTGGCGCGTGGTAAAACCAACAAGGAGATTGCCGATGGCATGTTCCTCAGCAACAAGACCGTGAGTACTTACAAAACGCGCTTGCTGCTCAAGCTCAATGCACGCTCCCTGGTCGACTTGATCGAGTTGGCCCAGCGCAACGGGCTGGTATAGGGGAGGGCGTCATCAAGGTAGATCGGCAGAAAAAAGCCTCCGCAAGGGAGGCTTCCGGCCGTCATCGGCTCTATCAGAGGTCGAAATCGTAGTCGGCCAGCTGTTTTTGCAAGCGTCGCTCTTCCAGGAGATTGTCGATAGTGCGGCGTTTGCTTAGATTGGTCTTGGCCACCTCTACTACAGGTGTTTCTGCCCCGTCGTCATCCGACTCAACGAGGTCGTCATCCACTTCCAGTTGTTCTTTGCCAGTGCTCATAAGGTTAACTCCGGGCTAAGACTGCCGTTGGCGCTCCTTATAACGATAATCGATGGATGGGTAAAAAAGATTTTTTCAATCGACTGATCGTAAAAATCAATGATTCCTCAATCGTCGGAGGTTTTTTCCTTGTACTCGCACAGGTCCTCGATGCGACAGCTGCCGCAGCGTGGCTTGCGCGCCTGGCAGACATAACGCCCGTGCAGGATCAGCCAATGATGCGAATCGAGCAGATAGGGCTTGGGAACAAACTTCATCAGCTGCTTTTCCACTTCCACCACATTCTTCCCACGTGCAATGCCGGTGCGGTTGCTGACACGAAAAATATGTGTGTCCACGGCCATTGTCAGCTGGCGAAACGCCGTATTGAGCACCACATTGGCCGTCTTGCGGCCCACGCCGGGCAGCGCTTCCAAGGCTTCGCGTGTTTGCGGTACTTCACCGCCATGCCGCTCCACCAGCAGGCGGCAGGTCTCGATGACATTCTTGGCCTTGCTGTTGTACAGGCCGATGGTCTTGATGTACTCGGACAAACCCTCAACGCCCAGGGCATAAATCGCCGCGGGTGTGTTCGCCACAGGAAATAGCTTGGCCGTGGCCTTGTTGACGCCCACATCGGTCGATTGGGCCGAGAGAATCACGGCAATCAGCAACTCGAATGGCGATGAGTAGGCCAGTTCGGTCTTGGGTTCCGGATTGTCTTCGTGAAGCCTGCGAAAAATTTCCAATCGTTTTGCGGCGTTCATGGGGCGGGCGGCTCCTTGCTGGCGGTCAGCGTGATTTCGAGTAGTGGGCCCAGGCTTGGCACCCTGCGAGCAGTAACCCGAGCAGGATAAACCCGGCAGGCATGAATGTGGTGGCGGTACCGGCGCGTAGCAACCCCAGCAGTATCAGCAGGGCGGCGAAAAGGCCAAACAGCCGCAGGCGTGCCTTGTGCTGGCCGGCCGCGAAGAAGCCGCCGTGTTCCAGTACTACGCATTGCACGCTGATCATGGCGAGATAGAGGCCCAGTTGCTGATAGGTCGTGAGTGCAAATGCCTGCAACAGTAACTGCACGACACTGACCAGGGTCGCGGCCAGCATCAGGCTGGCAATCAACCGTAAGGGGGCGCTGAGACGGGATCGCACGCCTGCCATGACCAGGCCGTACAGCGTCACGACTAGCACGGACAGCCCCAGGAAACTCAGGGCCTTGGGCAGCGTGTCACTCACTCCGATCAACGGTGTCAGCATCAGCGTATTGGCCAGGCCAAAGGCTTTAGTCATGGGCCGCGTGCTCCAGCAATGCAGATCGATGTTCGTCGAAAAAACGCAGCGCATCGTGGGCGGCATTGGACACCGCACGGGAAGTCAGGGTCGCGCCTGCCATCTGATCGAATGTCGGGTCTTTCAGGTCGCTGCGGGTGCGGCCTTTGAAGGCGGCCAGCCAAGGGTTGCCGGGCTCACTGATATGGCCACCAAGGCTTGGGGTTTCCGAGTGCGCCAGCGGTTTGATTGCCAGCAGTTTACCGTCGCGGTCGATGGCCACCAGCAGTTCAATCGGCCCGCCGTAGCCGTTGGCTTGTAACCGCAGGATCACGGCGCTTGCCTGGCCGGCCAGGGTTGCCAGGTAGCCACCTTGAAGCTGGCTGTTTGACAGGGGTTGGGGAGCGATCGCCAGCGCCTGGTCCAAGAGCTGGTTGTCGTAGCGGTCCGCGGGTAGCAGGTCGAGCAGGGCCTGACGCTGTTGCGCCTGGGCTTGGAGCGCCGCATGGCCGGCGGTCAGGTGCTGCAGCCCCAAGGTCAAGGCGATGCCGCCCATGCTAATCAGCAGCGCCAACAGCAGGCCTCGGGTGACTCTCATGCATTCACCTGCGGCTGTTTCGGTGCCACCAGGCGCTCCAGCGCGGGCACGGCCAGGTTCATCAGCAATACTGCGAAGGCTACCCCGTCCGGGTAACCGCCCCACGTGCGAATCAGATAGGTCAGCGCGCCTACGCCCGCGCCAAAGAGCAGGCGTGCCCGCGGGCTCCTGGGGCCCGACACCGGCTCGGTGATGATGAAAAAGGCGCCGAGAAGGGTGGCGCCGGTCAGCAGATGAAACAGCGGCGAGCCATGGGAATCCGAACCCGACCCGTTCCAGCACAGCAGGCTGATCACAAATAGGCTGCCCAGCATGCCAACGGGTGCATGCCAGCTGAACACGCGCTGCCATAACAGCCAGAGGCCACCCATGAGATAGGCCAGGCCGACCCACTCGCTGGCCCTGCCGCCGAAATGCCCAAATGCCGGGCTGCGCGCGAACAGCTCGTCGATGGTCAGGCTCTTGTTGATTCGCAGGGCATCCAAGGCGGTGGCCTGGGCCCAGGCATCCGGCGCCGCGCCGTGCAGGCCCAGAACCTGATTGACGCCGGCCAGCAGGTCCAGGCCATGGGGCGCCGGCCAGTGGCTCATGGGTTGGGGAAAGGCCACCAGCATCAGGGCGTACCCGACCATGGCCGGATTGAATGGGTTTCGATTGCCACCATACAAGTGCTTGCCCAGCAGCAACCCTCCGGTGACAGCGGCTACACACAGCCACCATGGACAATAGGGTGGCAGGGCCAGGGCCAACAGTGTGGCGCTGACCAGGCTGCTCAGGTCACGAACGCGCCGTCCTCGCAGGCGGTCGACACCCGCGTCCACGAGCAGCGCGCATCCCCCAGCCAAGATCAAATTGATCAACACCCCCCATCCGTACCACCAGCACAGCGCCACGACGCCCGGCAGCGTTGCGAGTAACACGCGCTGCAAGGCCTGCTGCGGATCAGGCGTTGTCATGGGCGTCCACCAGGCGCTGTGCCTCATCCAGCTTGCCTTGCGCCTCGGCCAATTGCTGCGGGTCGGCCTTCTGATCCTGGGCTCTCTTCAGCTCTGCGCGGCGCATGGCCAGTTGGATCTTGGCGCGCTTGAGTTCGGCGGTATTGCTGGGGGCTGCAGCCTTGGGGGTGCTGTTCAACTCCAGCGCGGCAAGTGCCTGCTCTGCGGCCTCGAACTGCTGTTGCAGGACGATCAATTGCGACTGCTGCTCAAACGTCGGTGGATGCCCGAACGCCTTCAAGGATTTGTGCAGTTGGGCGCGACTCATGGCCACGCTGATTTTCGCTTGCTTGACCGCTGCCTCCCTCGCCGCCTGGGCTTTATCGACCTGCACTGGCTCCGGCGCAGCGGTGTGCCTGGTCCGGGCCAGGCGTTCGGCGATCTTGAGCGCTTCTTCCCGTCGCAGACGTGCATTGCGTTGCTCAAAGCGCCGTCGTGCACGATCACGCTTGAGGCTGCGCTGACGGCGTTGGTCTTCGTTGGTGGCGAGGCCTCCGACGATGGGTAGCGCCGTGAGCAACGGGTGCATTTCGATGCAATCGACCGGGCAGGGCGCGACGCACAGGTCACAACCCGTGCATTCGTCGATGATCACCGTGTGCATCAGCTTGGCGGCGCCGACGATGGCGTCCACCGGGCATGCCTGGATGCACTTGGTGCAACCGATGCACTCGGCTTCGCGGATATACGCAACCTGCGCGGGTGCCTCGCCCCGCGTGGCGTCCAGTTCCAGCACCGGCACTTTCAGCAACAGTGCCAGCCCGGCGATGGTTTCCTGCCCACCCGGCGGGCACTTGTTAATTGCCTCGCCCTGGGCAATGCCTTCGGCGTAAGGCTTGCAGCCTGGGTGGCCGCACTTGCCGCATTGAGTCTGCGGCAGCAGCGCGTCGATACGTTGAATCAGGTTCATGCTTTGAACATTGCGTTGAAGCCGAGGAAAGCCACTGCCATCAGCCCGACGCTGATCAGTTCGACCGGCAGGCCGCGAAAAGGCAGGGGGATGTCGTTGTCGGCGATGCGTTGGCGCAAGTCGCTGAACAGGCTCAGCACCAGCCAGAAACCGAGCCCGGCGCCCAGGCTCAATGCGGCCATGTGCACCACGCCTTTATCATTTTGTGTACCCATCACGACCACGGCCAGTACGCCGGCGTTACCCAGCAGCAGTGGCCACAAACCGTTGGTTACCAGGGCGGGGCGCACGCGCGTCAGCAGGCTGAGCACCGGGTGGATCAACAGCGCGGTCAGCGGCAAAAACACAAATAGCCGCAGTGTCGTCAATGCGAACGGCTGCAACAGATAGTGGTCCAGCAGATAACCCAGCACGCCGCTGAGCACCATCAATAGGGTGGTGGCGATCCCGAGCGCATGCAGCCGTTGGCGTGAGGCCAGGGCCAGCACCGGGTCGACCGCCAGCGGCATCTGCAACACGAAGTTGCTGATCAGGGCGGCGCTGACAAGGGTGAGGAACATATCGGTCATGGTCATGCCGGTTAAGCAAACAGGGCCTGATTATCCGGCAAGCGAGAAGGGGGTACTAGCTGAAAAGCCCCGTCGCCGTAACGACAGGGCTGTTTCGCCGGGCTTACTTGATGCGTTGACCCGGCTTGGCGCCGCTGTCAGGGCTCAGCAGGTAGATTTCTTCGCCGCCAGGGCCAGCCGCCATCACCATGCCTTCGGAAATACCGAACTTCATTTTCCGCGGCTTGAGGTTGGCGATCATCATGGTCAGGCGACCATTGAGCTTGGAAGGGTCCGGATAGGCGCTCTTGATCCCGGAGAACACGTTGCGTTGCTCGTCACCGATATCCAAGGTCAGGCGCAGCAGCTTGTCGGCACCTTCAACGGCTTCGGCCTTGACGATCAGCGCAACGCGCAGGTCCACGGCGGCAAAGGCGTCGAACTCGATCTCCGGGGAGAGGGGGTCCTTGGCCAGTTCACCGTTACCCGCTGGCGTCGATTCGCCGGTATCGGTCTGGCTGGCGACCAGGTCTTCTTTCGATGCGTCGGTCATGGCCTGGACTTTTACCGGGTCGATGCGGGTCATCAGCGGCTTGAACTCGTTCAGCGGGTGGTTGCCGAGCAGGGTGGCGTGGTCATTCCAGGTCAGCGGCGCGACGTTGAGGAACGCCTCGGCGTCGGCGGCCAGCAATGGCAGCACGGGCTTGAGGAAGATCACCAACTGGCGGAACAGGTTGACGCCGGTGGCGCAGATCGCCTGGACTTCAGCCTGCTTGCCTTCCTGCTTGTTCAGCGACCACGGTGCCTTGTCGGCGATCCAGGCGTTGGCACGGTCGGCCAGGCCCATGATCTCGCGCATCGCGCGGGCAAAGTCGCGGGCCTCATAGGCATCGGCAATGCTTGGCGCGGCGGCCAGGAAGGCCTCGGTCAGTTCCGGCGCGGCATTTTCCGCCACCATCACACCGGCGTTGCCCTTGTGGATGAACCCGGCGCAACGGCTGGCGATGTTGACGACTTTGCCCACCAGGTCGGAGTTGACCTTCTGTACGAAGTCTTCCAGGTTCAGGTCGAGGTCGTCGACGCCACGGCCCAGCTTGGAGGCGTAGTAGTAGCGCAGGTATTCCGGTGACAGGTGGTCCAGGTAGGTGCGCGCCTTGATAAAGGTGCCACGGGACTTGGACATCTTCTGGCCATTGACCGTCAGGTAACCGTGTACGGCGATGCCGGTTGGCTTGCGGTAGCCCGAACCTTCGAGCATGGCTGGCCAGAACAGGGCGTGGAAGTTGACGATGTCCTTGCCGATGAAGTGGTACAGCTCGGCGGTGGAGTCCTTGCCCCAGAAAGCGTCGAAGTCCAGCTCCGGCGTGCGGGCGCAGAGGTTCTTGAAGCTGGCCATGTAGCCGATCGGCGCGTCCAGCCACACGTAGAAGTACTTGCCTGGCTCGTCGGGGATTTCGAAGCCGAAGTACGGCGCATCGCGGGAGATGTCCCACTGTTGCAGGCCGGCGTCCAGCCATTCGGCGATCTTGTTCGCCACGGCGTCCTGCAGGGTGCCGCTGCGGGTCCAGGTTTGCAGCATCTGCTGGAAATCCGGGAGCTTGAAGAAGAAGTGCTGGGAATCCTTGAGCACCGGGATGGCGCCGGAGATAGCCGAACGCGGGTTCTTCAGGTCAGTGGGTGCGTAGGTGGCACCGCATTTTTCGCAGTTGTCGCCGTACTGGTCTTCGGTGCCGCATTTTGGGCAGGTGCCCTTGATGAAACGGTCGGCCAGGAACATTTTCTTTTCCGGGTCGAAATACTGCGTGATCGAACGCGTGGCAATGTGCCCGGCGTCGCGCAAGCGCTTATAGATCTGGCTCGACAGCTCGCGGTTTTCGTCGGAGTGGGTCGAGTGGAAGTTGTCGAAGTCCACCAGGAAGTCGGCAAAGTCGGCGCTGTGTTCAGCCTGCACATTGGCGATCAGTTGTTCCGGGGTGATCCCTTCCTTTTCGGCGCGCAACATGATGGCCGAGCCGTGGGCGTCGTCCGCGCAGACATAGATGCATTGATTGCCGCGATGCTTCTGGAAGCGCACCCACATATCGGTCTGGATGTACTCAAGCATATGGCCAAGATGGATGGAACCATTGGCATAGGGCAGGGCGCTGGTGACGAGGATCTTGCGTGGCTCGGACATGGGGCTCGGCTACTTGATGAAACGGAGGTCGGCCACTATAAAGCGCCGGGAAATTTATTTCACCCCGTGGCGTTGTTTCAGCATCTTCCCTGTCTTCGAAAGCATGCCGTTAAGCCGCTGGAACGGTTAGGATAGCCGCCTGTTTCAGTCAGTCTTTTTTCGGGAGTAGCCCATGAGCGCCGTCAATCGCGCAGCGGTGGAAGCCGTTCTTCGCCAATACACCGACCCCTATTTGAACCAGGACCCGGTCAGTGCCGGCTGTGTACGCGCCATCGAGGTCCAGGGCGATCAGGTGTCGGTCCAGATGGAACTGGGTTATGCCGCCGGCCTGTTCAAGAGCGGCTGGGCGCAGATGCTGCAAATGGCCATCGAAGGCCTGGACGGCGTGGGGGCGGCCAAGGTCGACATTCGGTGCGTGATCGCGCCGCACAAGGCCCAGGCGCAGATCCCAGGCCTGGCCAACGTCAAGAACGTGGTCGCAGTGGCGTCCGGCAAGGGCGGTGTGGGTAAGTCCACCACGGCGGCCAACCTGGCCCTGGCCCTGGCCCGTGAAGGTGCGCGGGTGGGCATTCTTGACGCCGATATCTACGGCCCGAGCCAAGGCGTGATGTTCGGCATTGCCGAGGGCACGCGGCCGAAGGTCAAGGACCAGAAATGGTTCGTGCCGATTGAGTCCATGGGCGTGGAAGTGATGTCCATGGCCTTCCTCACCGATGACAACACGCCGATGGTCTGGCGCGGGCCGATGGTGTCCGGCGCACTGCTGCAACTGGTCACGCAGACTGCCTGGGGCGACCTGGACTACCTGGTGATCGATATGCCGCCGGGCACGGGCGATATCCAACTGACCCTGGCGCAAAAAGTCCCGGTGGCTGGCTCGGTGATCGTGACCACGCCCCAGGACCTGGCGCTGCTCGACGCGAAGAAAGGCGTCGAGATGTTCCGCAAGGTCAATATCCCGGTGCTGGGCGTGGTGGAGAACATGGCGGTGCACATCTGCTCCAACTGCGGCCATGCCGAGCACTTGTTCGGTGAAGGGGGAGGCGAGAAGCTGGCGACCCAGTATGGCGTCGAACTGCTGGCCTCATTGCCGTTGTCGATGGGTATTCGCGAGCAGGCCGACGGCGGCAAGCCTACCGTGGCGGCCGAGCCCGATGGCCAGATCGCGATGATCTATCAGGAGCTGGCCCGCCATGTCGGCGCACGAATCGTGCTGCAAGAGGCTGCGACGCAGGCCATGCCGACTATCACTGTCAGTGAAGATTGAGGGGGGGGGCGGACTCGAGTCGGGACTGCCAAAGCGGCGAATTGCGCTTTTACGCAATGGCGCGTGTAAGCATTCGCTTACTTTTACGTAAGTGTTTGGTTTTTTTGCCCGCCCGTAGCGCCTCTAAATACCGGAGTGTTTTTCTATCTGATTGAAATATAACAACTATTTATTGTGTCTCGAGCAATGATAGCTGTCAGTCCAGCGGTTGGATCGCGTTGAACTTCGCCGGGAACTCTCTAAGATCAGCCCTGTGTCCACGGATTGACACGGCCATCAAGGAACGATGGTTTGAAGGAACGTCGCAGGATGCGATTCATCAGGATGATGAAAAGGAATAAAGGGACTAGGGAAAAAATGTGGGCGGGTCATACCGCCCCTTTTTTTTGCCTGAAGAAAAGTGAGCGTCTACCCCTGAACGCAAAAAAGGCCCGGAAGGGCCTTTTTTTTTGGACTGCGACGCTGTCAGCGCTCGAGTTCTTTGATCTTGCCTTTTTTGCCATCCCACTCTTCCGCGTCCGGCAGCGGTTCTTTCTTCTCGGTGATGTTCGGCCAGATTTCAGCCAGCTCGACGTTCAACTGGATAAATTCCTGCATGTCTTCCGGGACTTCGTCCTCGGAGAAAATAGCGACGGCCGGGCATTCAGGCTCACACAGGGCGCAGTCAATGCACTCGTCCGGGTGGATGACCAGGAAATTCGGGCCTTCGTAGAAGCAGTCCACCGGACACACTTCTACGCAGTCGGTGTACTTGCACTTGATGCAGTTGTCGGTGACGACGAAGGTCATTTCTAATTTTCTCCTCAGGCGGCGGCAGCGAAACCCCTTATGGTGGGGCTCGCGAGGTTCGAGAGCGATAGTCTGCGGACCAGGCTAAAAGCCCGCAGCATCCCAAACCGCGCGAGATAATATCAGCTTGCAAGCGTCTGCGTTAGACCCGTGTCTTCAGTGTATAGAGCATTTCCAGCGCTTTTCTCGGCGTCAAGTCGTCCAGGTCAAGCTTTGCCAACTCCTCCAGTACCGGATGGGGCAGGGTGGCGAACATATCACTCTGGTGTGGCGCGCTGGTTTTGCTGTTGGTTTTTTTCGGGCTCGCGACCACGGTTTCGTGGGGCAGGGCCGTGGCCTCCAGGCGGCTGAGGTGCTCGCGGGCGCGGGCGATTACGTCGTTGGGCACGCCCGCCAGTTGCGCCACGGCCAGGCCGTAACTCTGGCTGGCCGGCCCTGGCAGCACATGGTGCAGGAACACGATGCGCTCGTTGTGCTCGGTGGCATTGAGATGCACGTTGGCCACCAATGGCTCGCTTTCCGGCAACACGGTCAGTTCGAAATAGTGGGTGGCGAACAGCGTATAGGCGCGCAGGTGCGCCAGGCGTTCGGCCGCCGCCCAAGCCAGGGACAGGCCGTCGAAGGTACTGGTGCCGCGACCGACTTCGTCCATCAGCACCAGGCTGCGGTCGGTGGCGTTGTGCAGGATATTCGCGGTTTCGCTCATTTCCACCATAAAGGTCGAACGGCCACCGGCCAGGTCATCGCTGGAGCCGATCCGCGTGAAGATGCGGTCCACCAGGGACAGTTCGCAACTGGCCGCCGGTACGAAGCTGCCAATATGCGCCAGCAGCACGATCAGGGCGGTTTGGCGCATGTAGGTGGATTTACCGCCCATGTTCGGACCGGTGATGACCAGCATGCGCGTATCGTCATCCAGCGACAGGTCGTTGGCGACGAACGGCGTGGTGAGCACCTGCTCCACCACCGGGTGGCGACCTTGCACGATGCGCATGCAGGGCTCGCTGACAAACCGCGGGCAGTTCAAGTCGAGGTTCAGCGCGCGTTCGGCAAGGTTGCTCAGTACATCCAGCTCTGCCAGAGCGGCGGCGGTGTCCTGAAGCGGCGCCAGTTGGCTGATCAGGTCTTCAAGCAGGTTTTCATAGAGCATCTTTTCCCGGGCCAGGGCGCGACTCTTGGCCGACAGCGCCTTGTCTTCGAATTCTTTCAGCTCTGGCGTGATAAAGCGCTCAGCGCCTTTGAGGGTCTGGCGACGCTGGTAATCGATGGGCGCCGACTCGGCCTGCTTGCTCGGCAACTCGATAAAGTAGCCATGCACGCGGTTGTAGCCGACCTTGAGGTTGGCCAGGCCGGTGCGCGCTTTTTCGCGGGCTTCCAGGTCGATCAGGAACTGCCCGGCGTTTTCGCTCAGGGACTGCAATTCATCCAGTTCGCTGTCGTAACCGGTCTTGAGTACGCCGCCATCGCGGATAATTGCCGGCGGGTTGTCGATAATGGCCTTTTCCAGCAACGCCGCGAGTGCCGGGTAGGTGCCGGCTGTGACGGCGAGTTGTTGCAGGTGGGGCGTGTCCAGCTCGGTCATTGCCACTTGCAACTGCGGCAGCGCGCTGAGCGCGTCGCGCAGGCGTGCCAGGTCACGGGGCCGCGCATTACGCAGGCCGATCCGCGCCAGGATGCGCTCGATATCGCCGATTTCCTTGAGCTGCGGTTGCAGCTTTTCAAAGCGATAGCCGTCCAGCAGGCAAGTAATCGACGTCTGGCGCGCTTGCAGGACGGTCAGGTCGCGTAGCGGGCGGTTCAGCCAGCGGGTCAGCAGGCGGCTGCCCATGGCGGTCTGGCAGCGGTCCACTACCGATTGCAACGTGTTGTCGCGGCCACCGGCCAGGTTGGTGTCCAGCTCCAGGTTGCGACGGCTCGCGCCATCGAGCACCACGGTGTCGTCCAGTCGCTCATGACGCAGGCTGCGCAAGTGCGGCAGGGCGGTGCGCTGGGTTTCCTTGGCGTAGCTGAGCAGGCAACCGGCGGCGCCGATGGCCAGGGTCAGGGTTTCGCAGCCAAAGCCCTTGAGGTCTTGCACCGAGAATTGCTGGCACAGGCTTTTCAACGCCGAATCACGTTCGAAATCCCACGGCGCGCGACGCTTGGTCCCACGACGCTTTTCTGCCGGCAAGTCTTTTGGCCAGTCATCCGGGATCAACAACTCCACCGGGTTGATGCGCTCCAGCTCCGCCAGCAGGTTCTCCCAACCCTTGATCTCCAGCACGCTGAAGTTGCCGCTGGTGATATCCAGTACGGAAAGGCCGAACAAACGCTCATCGCCCAGGACGGCGGCGATCAGGTTGTCACGTCGCTCATCCAGCAGCGCCTCATCACTCACCGTCCCCGGCGTAATAATGCGCACCACCTGACGTTCAACCGGCCCCTTGCTGGTGGCCGGGTCACCGATCTGCTCGCAGATCACCACCGACTCGCCCAGCTTCACCAGTTTGACGAGGTAGCCTTCCAGCGAGTGGTAAGGAATCCCACACATCGGAATCGACTGCCCTGCCGACTGCCCGCGCGCGGTCAGGGTGATGTCCAGCAATTTGGCCGCCTTCTTCGCGTCTTCATAGAAGATCTCGTAGAAGTCGCCCATGCGATAGAACATCAACTGATCAGGGTGCTGGTTTTTCAGGCGCCAGTACTGCTGCATCATCGGCGTGTGGGAGGACAGATCGGACGTGTTTTTACTCATTGGATAGTAGGCAAATTCGTTGAAAGTGATGGGGCAAAGGGGGCGCTCGGCCCAGCATTTTTTGCGATGGGCGCAAGGTTAACACGCGAGGTCGGGGGTTCGCAGGTCGCAAGCGGGTAGGCGCGGCGGCATGGCATGTGCATAAAATATGCAAATTAGCATTTGCAAACCCAAAAAACTCCCGTCACTATCCGCGTTATGCAAAAACGCAACGTTTCTATCGTCTTAAGAGAGCTGCTGGACCGCGACCGGATCTCCCCCACGGAGCTTCACCGGCGTACCGGCGTGCCTCAATCCACACTGTCCCGGATCCTCAGCGGCAAGATCGTTGATCCGTCGGACAAGCATATTTCCCGCATCGCCGAGTATTTTCGCGTCAGCACCGACCAACTGCGCGGGCGCGCAGCCGTGGGTGCTTTGCGTGATGATGGACGCGACCCGATGCATTCGGAACTCAAGGACATAAGCCTGTGGGATGACGACACCCCTGTGAATGACGACGAGGTGTCGATCCCCTTTCTGCGCGAGGTTGAATTGGCTGCTGGATCAGGAAGATTCGTCATCGAAGAAAGTGAGAAGGCCAGCCTGCGTTTTGGAAAGCGCAGCCTGCGGCATAACGGTGTGCAGTTCGACCAGGCCAAATGCGTGACGGTACGCGGCAACAGTATGTTGCCGGTGTTGCGCGATGGCGCGACGGTGGGGGTGAATGCGGGCAAGAGCGCCATTGGAGACATCGTTGATGGCGACTTGTACGCCATCAATCACAACGGCCAACTGCGGGTGAAACAGCTCTACCGCCTGCCTTCCGGGATTCGCCTGCGCAGTTTCAACCGCGATGAGCACCCGGACGAGGACTACAGCTTCCAGGACATCCAGGATGAGCAAATCAGCATCCTGGGTCATGTGTTCTGGTGGGGCATGTACGCCCGTTAACCACCTTGTGTAAGACAAAGCCCGCTATCTAGCGGGCTTTTTTTCGCCTGCACAAAATCGTCAAACCCTTTGCCCATAAGGCTGAAAATGCATCTATGCATTTCTTTGCTGAAAATAAATGCATTTGTGCATTGACTGTATATGCATACATGCATATTCTTTGTTCCAAGCCAGCCAACAAGGCCTGGTGGAGGCGGCAAGGATGCTGCCAAGGAAGACAAGGAAGGCACGCAACATCGGCAAGGACGCCATCAGAGCGATGGCAAGGATGCCAGGCAACACCGGCAAGGATGCCGACGCTCTTTAGTGACACCGCTTCAACGAACAGGCAGCGATGAATCGGCCTCAACGGTTCAGAGGGTTGGCAACTGACCCGGGTGTGCAGCGTAAAGCACCAGAAGCAGTTATCCGGCAGACAGGGATCGTGGTCGGAAAAACATCGAGGAAAGGTCCGTACCGCGCCAGTAGCGCCGAAAGACCGAGGACCGCATTACTGAAAAGCCCGGGTAACCGGGCTTTTTGGAATGCCTACCTACACATGGAATTACCCAAGCGCCGGCACTCTGCCGGCATTGTTCAGCCAGGAGGCGTGACATGACAAACGAGCAGCAAGCGTTAGCGGAAATGCCTATCTGGCTGGTGATCGTACTGGCCCTGGTCGGCGGGGTCTCCGGCGAAATGTGGCGCGCCGACAAGGAGGGCGCGCGGGGCTGGTCGCTGGTGCGGCGCCTGGCCCTGCGGTCGGGAGCATGCATGGTCTGCGGGGTGTCGGCATTGATGCTGTGCTACGCCGCGGGGATGTCGATCTGGACTGCCGGCGCCATTGGTTGCCTGACCGCCATGGCGGGGGCCGACGTTGCCATCGGCCTCTATGAACGCTGGGCGGCCAAGCGCATCGGGGTCAACGAGACCCCGCCTTCCCGCCCGGATCAGCCGTAACCGTTGCAAGGACGCGACTACATGACACTTATCGAAAAACCTTCCCAGCTCCCCGTGGCGATTGGGGAAGCGCTCAAGCGCGCCTTTCCACTATTGCGCGTCGGCAATCATCAAGACTTCCAGGGTGCCAGCGACCGAACCGGTGTGCTGATTACCGTGGAGCGCAACGGCCCCGACGTTCGCTCCTTTGAAGGGCGCAAGGCCCACGCCTTGGCGGTTTCACTCCGCGTCACGGTTGCCAGCGGGGCTACTGCTTTTGACGCCTGTGACCTGGCCAGCCAATTGATGGACCTGGCGTTGGATAACCGCTGGGGCCTGCCGCCTGATCAGTGCGACCTGCCCACGGCCATCGTCGCGGCACCGACGGTACTCACCGGTAACGAAACGGACTACGACAGCTGGACCGTGTCCTTCACCCAAAACCTCTATTTCGGCCCGTCGCTGCTCGAAGATCCCACAGGTACGCCGTTGTTTGCCTGCACCTGGGAAGTCTCGGACATCGACGATCCGGATCAATATCGCCCGTTGCAGGAGTAGGCCATGTTCGACGCATTGTTACGCATGCAACTGGGGCCGATTATCGAGCGCCTGGCGGAAATGGAAGCCCAGCTCGAAGACCTGTATCGACGCGCGGATAGTTTCTGTCGCATTGGCGTGTGCCAGGAGGTCGACGCCGCCGGCAATACCTGCAAGGTCAGCCACGGTGAGCTGCTCAGCCCGGCGATCCGCTTCTTCAACCCCAGTGCCGGGGCGCAGAGCGAAACCCGCATTCCTTCCGTGGGGGAGCAATGTCTGTTGCTCAACTATGGCGGTGGAGAGGGCGGTGCGCAGTCTGTAGCCCTCTTCGGCCTCAACAGTAGCTTGTTTCCGCCGGTCTCCAGCGTTGCGTCATTGACCCGACGCCGTTATCAGGACGGTACCCAGAGCGATTACGACGACGCCAGCCACACCTTCAACTGGGCCAACGGCCCCACGACCCTCAGCGGTTCCCGCGAACAGGTCGAGGTGAAAGTCGGCCCCGCCACCCTGCAAATGACGGCCGATCACATCGCTGTGCAACTCGGTGCCGTCGGCCTGCTGCTGGACGCTGGCGGTGTGCACTTGAGCGGCCCACTGGTGGATCACCAGGGCCGTGTGATCAGCAGCGCATAAGGATTTGCCATGATCGGAATCGATAGGAACACCGGGGCAGCGGTCGATGACTGGCTGCAATTTGTACAGCGTGCCACCCGAGCGCTGACCACCCCCGTGGGCACTCGCCAGAAGCGCCCGTTGTACGGCTCGCTGATCCCGCAATTGCTCGGCCAGAACCTCGGTGACGATCTGCTGATCCTCGCCCAAAGCCACGCCGCGCAAGCGTTCTACACCACCCAGAACGGCATCGCCGATTTCCAACCCCAGGTCATTGTCGCCACGCGCCAGGGCGCAGGTTTATTGCTGCGTTTTGCCGGTACCTGGAAAAACCGCCAACAATCCTTCGAGGTCGTGACATGAGCATGCTGATCCCTGGCCAGAACCAACTGGCGGAGCCGGCGATTATCGCGGTCGATGAATTCGAACCGCTGCTGGCGGAGTTCAAGGCGTTCGTCGTCGACTACGTCGCCACCCGCGCGCCGCAAACCGCAGCCAAGCTCAAGGTCAGCCTCGATAACGAAAGCGAGCTGCTGACCCTGGCCCTGGAAGCGTTTTGCGTTCGGCTGCAAACTCATGAGCGCAAATACAACGCCCGTATCAAGCAGATGCTGGCGTGGTGGGCCACCGGCAGCAACCTGGATGCGCGCCTGGCCGACATGGGCCTGGAGCGCCAGGTGCTCGACCCCGGCGACCCGGCCGCCTTCCCGCCGGTGCCACCCACCCTGGAAAGCGACGACGATGCGCGCCTGCGCTATTACCTGGCACCCCATGCGCCAGCAGCGGGTTCGCGCATGCAGTACCGCCGCGAAGTGTTCACCCTCGGCGAGCGGCCGTCGGTCAAGGTGCAGAGCGCCACGCCGGGCGTGGTGACCGTCAGCTACACCTTCGACCCGGACGGCTACGCAGCCCAGGTCAAGGATGGCAACGGGCGACGTACGGCTCCTGGCGAAGTGATGGTCACCGTACTGTCCAGGCAAGGGGATGGCACACCTTCCGCCGATTTACTTGACGGTGTGCGGCGACATTTCGCACGGCCGGATGTACGACCGGAAACCGATCTGGTCACCGTGCAGGCTGCGCAGATTCAACGTTACAAAATTCGTGTGGTGGCCAAGATCAATGCCGGACCGGATTCGGGCCTGACTCAAGTGGCTGCGCAGCAACTGCTGCAAACCTACGCCGACTCCTGTCATCGCCTGGAAGGCCGGGTCGACCCAAGCTGGATCGACTACGCCATCCACAGCGCCGGCGCCGCGCAACTGCACATCCTCGAACCGCTGGAGCCGATCATCAGCACGGCGTTCCAGGCCCCGTATTGCACGGGTGTCGAGGTGGAGGTGCGCACGCTATGAGGGATCCCAAAGCAAGCCTGTTGCCGGTCAACAGTTCGCCGCTGGAAAAGGCGTTGGATCAAGGCTTTAGCCAGCTGCTTGAGCGAGTAACTCCGCCATTTCCCGAACTGATGGACCCGATGCAAACACCCGCGGAGTTTTTACCTTATCTCGCGGCTGATCGAGGGGTAATCGAATGGAGTGCCACCGCTGTCGAGGCTGAAAAACGCGCAACGGTAAGTTTCGCCTGGCCCACCGCTCGACAGGCCGGTACCCGCAAGGCACTCGAGAACGCAGCCAAAGGTCTGCAACTGATCCCCGAAGTGCGCGCCTGGTATCAACAGAGCCCACGAGGCAAACCCTACAGCTTTTCCATCAGGGCTTATTCCGAGCTGCCCTACAGCGAAGAACTCGACGCTCGGCTGGACAGGCGTCTGGCGGAAGCCAAGAGCGAACGTGATGTTTTCACTGTCACGTTGGGGTTGAGCGCATTTGGAAACCACTCCATCGGCGCCGCGACCGTCTGCGGTGAACTGACCACTATCTATCCGATGGTTATCGAGGGGCTTGAAGCATCCGGCATGGTCTTTATGGCTGCGGGGCTCTACACCATCGAAACCGTCACTATTTATCCACAGGGGTCCTAAATGGCCGACTTTTATACCCTGCTGACCAATGCAGGTATTGCTTATGAAACTGCCTGCAAGGCTGCTGGCGTACCGATCAAACTCGCGCAAATTTCGGTGGGTGATGGTAACGGTGCCGTCTACAACCCCGACGCCACCGCCAAAGCGCTGAAACGTGAGGTGTGGCGCGGGCCATTGAACGCGCTTTTTCAAGATGAGAGGAATCCGAGCTGGTTGTTGGCTGAGGTGACTATTCCGCCTGAGGTCGGTGGCTGGTATGTGCGGGAGGCTGGGCTTTGGACGGACACGGGGGTTCTTTATGCGATCGTCAAATACCCGGAGTCATTCAAGCCAGTGTTGGCGATGTCGGGTTCGGGTAAAGAGTTTTATATCCGCTCGGTTTTCGAGACTAGTAACGCGTCGCAGGTGACGTTGTTGATTGACGACACGGTGGTCAAGGCTACGCGGGCTTGGGTGATGGATTATGTGGCTGATGAGTTGGCCAAACTGGATGCGAAACAATCGGTGCGCGTGGCGACCACGACAAGTATCACCCTGAGTGCAGCACAAGTAATTGATGGTGTGGCTGTTGTTGCAGGTGACCGGGTTCTTGTTAAAAACCAGACCGCTGCGAAAGATAACGGGCTGTATATGGTGGCGAACACAGCATGGGTTCGGGCTAAAGATGCAGACTTAAATGCCAAAGTGACATCAGCGATGACGGTGTCAGTTGAGCAGGGGGTGACGCTCGCAGATACGATCTGGCAGTTGGTCACGGATGGAGCCATCGTACTGGGTACCACGCCTTTGTCGTTTCAGAATGTGACGCAAGGGTTTGCACCGCTCAATTCGCCAGCATTTCAGGGGTTGGCAACGGCGCCATCGGCTCCGCGATTCGATAACTCTTCCTTGCTGGCAACGACTGAGTGGACGCGGCGGCTGGGTAAGCAGTATTCAGGAAGTACTTCTATAAGTAATAGCGGTTCGATTCCTGCCGCCGCGGTGGGTCAGATGACTGTATTGTTTGGTGACACAGTCAGCACTGTAGATCTCCCCGTCTCGTCAGACCTCCCGAATGGTGCGACTGTCACGGTAATTTGTTACAACACTGTTTCGGCAGCGGTAACTCGGGCTGGGACTGATCTTATATACGGGGCAGATCCGGGTCAGTCGGTTAGTGTGAAAAGTATACGCATGATTTATGGCGATATTCTTGAACTGACGCTGCTGAATAACGTTACTGGTGCAGGGGCATGGTATGTCAGCGGCGGAAATATGTTTGCCAGTGCCGTAGTTCCGCAGTTTGATATCAGCCAGCGGCCCGCGTCTACTCAGTTCGTGCAGCGGGCTTTGGGAAACTATAATGACGTCTCCGTGCTTTCAGTTAGTGCAAGTTTAACGTCGCAATATTTCGGGAGAGTATTGCTGCTGAATTCAAGCACCGAATTAACGGTAACACTACCGCCCTCTAGCACCGGGCCGGTAGGAAGTGTGATTTCTGTGAGAAACGTAGGTTCGGTAAACGCAAAGTTGGTTCCTGCTGGCACCGATACTATAGCAGTCATAGCGACGAGGCCTCAAACCAGTCTGGTCATCCCTCCTGGCTCGTCAGTCGATTTAGTGTTGCAGGGAACTAATTATTTTTTGTCGGGCGCAGCGGCATTGAAGTTAGCTGGCGAGTTTGCTTCGTCGATAGACTACCACGGTTATCAGAAACTCCCCAATGGGCTGATTATTCAGTGGGGAACTGCCGTTTCCAATGGGACTGGATTTGGAAATTGGTCGGCAACCTTACCAATAACGTTCCCAACTGCGTGTTTCAGCGGGTCTATTCTGGGAAACGGAGGGGCGACGGTTTTCTCTCTGACGTCGATGACTACCAACGCATTGAGTGCTACTGCGATGCTCTCTACGACGGGGGCTGCTACTTCTAAACTTGGTGGTTTTTTTATCGTGATCGGCTACTGATATAAGGAGATATCAATGTTTGCTTCAAAATCTACTCGCGGGTTTTATGACCCTGAAATAAACAGTTTTATGCCGAGTGATGCACTTGAGATCTCGACTGAAAGATACGCCGAATTATTGGTCGGTCAGTCTGAAGGTAAAGTCATCGCTTGGAATAATGATGGTTTTCCAATTTTGGCTGAACCGCCGCCACCCAGTGACGAAGAGTTGATTGCTGCTGAGCGAGCTTGGCGCGATGTTCATTTGTCTCCGACGGATGGAATTATTTCAAGGCATCGTGATGAGCTAGAGAGTGGTGGTCCAACGACCCTCACGCCTGCTCAGTATTCCGAGTTGCAAGAATATCGACGCCTCTTGCGTAATTGGCCGCAACAAACCGAATTTCCGTTGGCGAACCATCGTCCGACGAGCCCTTCCTGGCTAGAACCTCAACTTCACTAAACACTCCTGCACCATTGGGGGGCTTTCCCGTACCACAATCCATCTGAAACGAAAGAAAGCCGCATTGCGGCCTTTTTTATGCCCGGAGATTCACCTATGGCAAACCGCCAAACCTACACCGTCCTCATCCCATTCCCCACCCACGCCGGCCATTGGTCCGTCGTCGGCCAGGAATTGGACCTGCTGGACATCGAAGCATCCGCCCTGCGCACCGCTGGCCGCTTGGAACTGACCAGCGTGCTCGCCGCGAAGGACACCACCCCGGCCAAAAAGGCCACCACCAAGAAGGCTGACTAATCATGGCTGAGGTTTTGAACTTCGAGCACAACGGCATCACCGTGAATGCCACTGAATCCCCCGAGGCCATGGGTGGCCTGGGTGACAACGTAATCGGCCTGGTCGGCACCGCGCCGAATGCCCATGCGTCGATCCCGAAAAACGCGCCGTTTCGCATCAACAGCTTCACCACCCAGGCGCTGCTGGACCCGACCGGTGCCGAGACCGGCACGCTGTTCCATGCCGTGTACCAGATCCTCAAAGTGGTGAAGGTGCCGGTCTATGTAGTGATCGTGGAGGAGGGCGCGACCCCGGCCGATACCGTCAACAATGTGATCGGCGGCAACGAGCCGGTCACCGGTCGCAAGTTGGGCCTGGCGGCACTGGCCAGCGTGCCGGAAGACTTGACCATCATCGGCGCCCCAGGCTTCACCGGCACCAAGGCGGTGGCCGGTGAGTTCGCCGCGTTCGGCAAGCGCATCAAGGCCCGCGTGGTGCTGGATGGCAAGGACGCCTCGGTGGCCGACCAGGTGACCTACAGCGGCGAACTGGGCGGTGCCGACCTCGGTTTCGACCGTTGCCTGCTGGTGCATAACATGCCGTCGGTGTACTCCAAGGCGGCGAAGAAGAATGTGTTCCTGTCGCCGTCGTCCCTGGCCATTGCGGCGTTGGCCAAGGTCAAGCAATGGGAAAGCCCAGGCAACCAGGTGACGTTCGCCGAGGACGTTTCCCGCGTGGTCGAGTACAACATCCTCGACACCTCCACCGAAGGCGACCTGCTCAACCGCTACGGCGTGAGCTACTACGCCCGCACCATCCTGGGCGGTTTTTCGCTGCTGGGTAACCGCTCCATCACCGGCAAGTTCATCAGCTACGTCGGCCTGGAAGATGCGATCAGCCGCAAGCTGGTCAAGGCCGGCCAGAAAGCCATGGCCAAGAACCTCACCAAGTCCTTCATGGACCAGGAGGTCAAGCGCATCAACGACTGGCTGCAAACCCTGGTCGCCGACGAAACCATCCCTGGTGGCAGCGTGTACCTGCATCCGGAATTGAACAGTGTCGAGAAGTACAAGAACGGCACCTGGTTCATCGTCATCGACTACGGCCGCTACGCGCCGAATGAACACATGATTTATCAACTCAATGCCCGCGATGAAATCATCGAGCAGTTCCTGGAGGACGTTCTCTAATGTTTACCAACCGAGTCAGACAGGCCATCGCGGCCACCCTTCAAGGCCTGCCGTTGTCCGCGACGGTGGAGGAGTTCACTCCGCCGAAGATCGAGTTCGACATGGAGCCCATGTCCGGCGGGCGCTTTATCGCCGAGGAAATGGCCAAGAGCGGCAAGGTGCTCGGCGCCACGCTGGTGCTGCAAGGCGCCGGCCCGGAAGTCATGCTGGCCCTGGGCGTGCGCCTGGGTGACGACATCCTGCTGAACGTGCGCGAAGCCGGCCAGGACCAGGACGGCAAGACCTACTTCACCTATCACACCGTTGGCGGCAAGCTCAAATCCCTGGCCGAGGCGAAGCTGAAGATGGGCGACAAGCCCACCACCACCCTGGAGCTGTCCTGCCGCACCTACAACCGCTTGGAAAACGGCATTCCGGTGATCGACATCGATGTGCGCACCCAGAAGTTCGTGCTCAACGGCGTCGACATTCTCGGTGATGCGCGCCGTGCTGTGCTGATGCCTTAACCCTTGGGGGCGGGAGTGCTCGCCCCCTATTTCACCAAGGAAGAGCCCCATGGCCTGGATGCCACCGCTGCACCTGCTGCTGTCCCCGATCACCGCCGATACCGGCGCGGTGATCGACAAGATTCAACTCAAGCCGCTGTTCTACGCTGCGCAAAAAGAAGCGCTGGCCCGGGCCGGTGACGACGAGGACGACCAGTTTTTTGAGCTGGCGAAACTCGCCACCGGCCTGTCGGAAAAAGAGCTCGACCAGCTCAAGCGCCCGGACTACGTCAGCATCGCTCAGTACGTACACGAAATGTCGACGCGCCCTGCGTCGTTCTTTCTGGATGAGCGCCGGGAAGTAAGTCACGACGAGCCTGTCCATTTGCTGCTGCCTTTCGAGGCCGCCGGTCGCACCCTGACCGAGTTGCCTCTGGAAATGCCTGCGCTGCGCGCCACCAAGGTGATGAAAAAACTCGCCACCAACAAAGAGCGCGCCGAGTTCATCACCGCTCACTGCACCGGCCTGATGATCCCTGACCTTGCCGGCCTGACCGTGCCCGATTGGACCGAATTGCAGGAGCGCATCGACGATTTTTTAAATCAACCGGCGGCCTTCTTTCGCAACGCGACATCGACGTGATCCTCGATGTGGTGCCGCTGGTGTACTCGGTCAATGAAGCGGAGATCCTGGAGTGGGACGCCGCCAAAGCATTGCGCCGCTACGACATTGCGATCACTCGCCTTGGCGTTAAACAGGAGTAGAGCGGGATGCAAGAGACTAAATATGGGATCAAGCTCGCCCAGGAAGACTACCGCTGGATGATCGGCGACGCGGATCTAGGCAATGTGCTTGCACCGTTTTCCACAAGCGCTGTGGCACCCGTGAGCCTGGATGCCGCAGCGCAGCCGCCGTTGGAGCTGCGCTCTGCGTTGGTCACACTCAGTGTGGATATCAACGCATTGACCCAGGAGCAGGTGCGGCTGCGTGAGGCGTTGGAGGCGCTCAACAGCACATTGTTCATCAATGGAAATTCCCTGGCGCCCAAGCAGGCCGACGTCACCGCGAGCGCGGCGGAAGAGAAGGCGAAGGAGCCCGCCGATGGTCCTGTGATGAGCGCGATCAAGGAGTCTGGAGACGAATTGTGGGACGCGTTCAAAAGCAAGCTCGCCGAAAAAGCCATTGATTTTGTCGCAGGTTCCCTTGGCAAGGTGTTCAAAGGGCGCAAAAACATCAGCGGGCGTAATACAAGATTACGTCGCCTGTTCGAGCAACCCGGCCAGGCTTTGGGCGGCTCGCCAATGGGTTTTCATTCGGGAGCGCCCTCACAAAACTATCCAGCTTTTGCCATGGCTAACCCGCCAGCGTCCGCGGCCAACCTGCCCTCGGGGGCCTTGACCGATGCCCTTGGCAAATTCGAATCCCTCGGCATCCGGCGGCTTGGGCCATTTAGGGTCGCCGAAGCCTCCCTGGACGTGATCCAAGGTGTACGCAACGGCGATGCACATGCCATCGGCTCAGGCCTGAGCACCGCCGGTGGCGCCTGGGCCGGCGCCTCCGCAGGTGCGGCCATTGGCACGATGGTTTTCCCCGGCGTTGGCACCGCTGTCGGCGGCGCAATCGGCGGCCTGCTGGGCAGCGAGGCAGGCGCTTGGATCGGAGGCAAATTGTTCGGGTCAAGTGATCGCCTGCCAACACCCGGTGCGGTGAGTAAGGAACTCAGCAGTGCGCGCACGGACAACGTGCAAGTGACCCTCGCCCCGAGTATCCAGATCACCGGCGTCAACCCCGCCGATGCCCAGCAGGTCGTCAACCAGGTGATCCAGGCGCTGCAGTTTCAGTGTCTGCCGATGTTCAGCGACGCCCTCGGCATCCGACGCAATGCAGCACTGGCCGATTCTCCTGGAGGTGATTGATGCGACAACAAATGGTGCTCGGCGACTTTATTTTCGGTTTGTCTCGAGGATTTGCCTATTCCTCGTTGGTCCGTAACAGCGACGGCGGCTGGAGTGACCTGGCTATTATTGCCAGCAAGTCGCAGTCGCGGCAGAGCGGTCAGAAACTGGAAAAACTCACATTCAGCGGCACGGCCATGTACGGCGTAGGCATGCAGCGCCTGGACGAATTGCGCGCGCTGCAAAATGCGCGGGCGCCGTTGCCCCTGGTTGATGGCATCGGCCGTAACTGGGGCTTGTGGCGGATCAATTCGATCGTGGAAACGCAGAGCAATGTGATCGATGACGGCACCGCCATGGTCATGGCCTGGACGCTGGAATTGGAGGAATTCGTCAATGCGTAGAGTGCGAAGTATCGCCGGTGATTCGGTCAACCTGTTGCTTTATCGGGAGTTGGGCCGTTGCGATGACGCGGCGGAAGAAACCCTTTGGCGCCTGAACCCCGAGCTTGCCGAATATGGCCCGGTGTTACCGGCCGGCGTGTGGGTGATCGTGCCTGAAATGCACGCGCGGCCGGTGGCGGTGCGCCCCGTTTTGGCCTGGGATTAAGGAGGCTGCATGGCACAGGGATTTACGCCTATCGTGGAGTTTTATGGCGCCAATGCGGCGCTGCTCAATCAGCGCTTGATGCGCTGGAGCCACACCGACGCAGCGGGCATTGAGACTGACCGGCTGGAGCTGACCCTCAATATCGAGGGCTTGGACGGCCTGCCCACTCTGAACGGCAAGATTGGCCTGCGTGTCGGTTACCTGGAGTCGGGGTTGGTGGAGAAGGGCGAGTTTGTCGTCACCCAACGCACCCCGGTGCTGTTTCCAATGCGCTTGATGATCGTGGCCACGGCAGCGCCCTTCAGCGTGGTCGATGCAACGGGTTACCGTCAGCGTCGATCCGCCAGTTACGGCCCGACAACCCTTGGCGCGCTGTTTCGCCAACTGGTCAGTCGTCACGGCTATTCACCGCGAGTGGCGCCCGCGCTGGAGGGGATTGCGATCGCGCACATCGACCAATCCAACGAAAGTGACATGGCGTTCATTTCGCGCCTTGCCCGCCTCTATAGTGCGGTCACCAAACCGTTTAACGAGCTCTATGTGTTGGCCGAAGCCGGCCGAGCCAAGTCGCTCTCCGGCCAGTTGCTGCCGGAAGTGAAGCTGTCGGTGACTGAGGATAACCGCCCCGGTGAACAGAGCTTTATCACCGCCAAACTCGACGAAAAATCCCGCTCGAAATACGAAGGTTGCCGCGCCAGTTGGTGGGATGCCGCCGCCGGCAGGCAGCGTGTGGTTCAGGTGGGGAATGCTCCGTTCAAAACCTTGCGCCAACGCTACCAGAACGAAGCCGAAGCCCGCGCCGTTGCCGAAGGCGAACTACGCCGTGTGGGGCGTGAAAATTTGAAGTTGGTGATCGATTGCCCGGGCAATCCATTGTTGGCCGCGGAAGGGCTGTTGGTGCTGGATGAGAGCTGGCCGTCTTATATGCAGGGACGATGGTCGATAAAGCAGGTGGTGCATGTCGGCGATCCGGCGACGGGATACCGCAGTTCGATCACGGCGGGTGGGTTGTCGATATAGAGACTTTTCGAGAGTAAAACCAATGGTGATAACACTCCCCCAGCTGCTTGGCGTTATGCCGGATGCCCGCCTGAGAGCGGGCGTTTTTTTAACGCCCTTGAATGCGGCTTTCGTTCGCTTCGAGATTGACCGTGCGAAGCGCATCGCCGCCTTCCTCGCTCAGATCGGCCACGAATCCGGCGAGCTGCGTTACGTCCGTGAACTGGGCAGCGATCAATACCTGAGCAAATACGATACCGGCGGCCTGGCCGTACGCCTGGGCAATAGCCCCGAAGCGGATGGCGATGGTCAGCTGTACCGGGGCAGGGGGCTGATCCAAATTACCGGCCGGCGCAATTACCTGGCCTGTAGCCAGGCCTTGTTTGGCGATGATCGTTTGTTGCGTCAACCGCAACTGCTGGAGCAACCGCAATGGGCTGCCGAGTCGGCCGCCTGGTTCTGGCAGAGCAACGGCCTGAATGAGCTGGCCGACAAGGACCAGTTCACCACTATCACCCGGCGCATAAACGGTGGGCTCAATGGGCTGGAAAACCGCTTGCAGCTATGGGCGCGGGCGAAGGCGGTCTTATGCGTTACCTGACGGTTTGCCGGCTGATCGGCGCTTGCCTGTTGATCGCGCTGACTTGGCAGGTGCAGGCCTGGCGCTATGGTGCGCAGCTTGAGCGCGAGGCGTCTGCCCAGGCGCGGGCGTTGAGCCAGCAGCATCTAGTGGCTTTGCGTCAACAACAGGCGGAGAACGACAAACGGCAGGCGTTGGAACAACAGCTCAGCGCCAGCGATCAACAACACGCTCGGGAGTTAAGCGATGCCCAACGTACTCAAGCAGCTCTGCGCGACCGCCTGGCCACTGCTGATGTGCGGTTGTCAGTCCTTCTCGACGCCAGCGACCCCGCCAGAGGCAGTACAATGCCCGCCACCCCCGCCTCCGGCGGCGTGGTTCATGCAGCCCCGCGAGCCCGACTTGACCCGGCGCATGCTCAGCGAATTATCGCCATCACCGACGACGGTGATAACGCCGTGATCGCCTTGCGTGCCTGCCAGGCCTATGTGCGTGCCGTTGCGCGTTAGCCTCTGGATACATGCTGCAACTTGCATGGTCGATAGGCTCCTGTAGGGTAGGCAAACGCCCGCCCACTCCAGGAGACGACCGTGAAAGAAATCACCCAACTTGCCGCTGAACTGGGTCGCCGTTTACAGGTGCTCAATGCCCACGTCACCACGGCTGAATCCTGTACCGGTGGCGGTATTGCCGAGGCTATTACGCGGATTCCAGGGAGTTCGGCGTGGTTCGAGGCCGGCTATGTCACCTATTCCAACCGGCAAAAGACCCGTCAGTTGAACGTGCCTGAGGCGCTGTTCGCCAAAGTCGGCGCGGTCAGCCAGGAAGTGGTGGAGGCGATGGTCCGCGGCGCACAGGAAAAAAGCCTGGCGCGTTTTGCCGTGGCGGTCAGTGGCGTGGCGGGGCCCGATGGCGGTTCGCCGGAAAAACCGGTGGGCACGGTGTGGCTGGCCTTCGGCGTCGGGGACGAGGTCACCGCTGAGCTTGCGCACTTCCCGGGTAACCGCGACGAGGTCCGCCGACAAACGGTAAAGGCCGCGCTGGAGGGCTTGTTGCGACGAGCTGCAGCAGAAATAGAAAATCAGGGGTAGGCGATCTCTGATCTTTGTGGAACAATACTGTCTACTTATACAGGTGTTGGCCGCCAGGCCTTATTGATTACGTGAGGACTTTAATGGACGACAACAAGAAGAAAGCCTTGGCTGCGGCCCTGGGTCAGATCGAACGTCAATTCGGCAAGGGTGCCGTAATGCGTATGGGCGATCATGACCGTCAGGCGATCCCGGCTATCTCCACTGGCTCTCTGGGTCTGGACATCGCGCTCGGCATTGGCGGCCTGCCAAAAGGCCGTATCGTTGAAATCTACGGTCCTGAATCTTCCGGTAAAACCACCCTGACCTTGTCGGTGATTGCCCAGGCGCAAAAAATGGGCGCCACTTGCGCGTTCGTCGACGCCGAGCACGCCCTTGACCCTGAATATGCCGGCAAGCTGGGCGTCAACGTTGACGACCTGCTGGTTTCCCAACCGGACACCGGTGAGCAAGCCCTCGAAATCACCGACATGCTGGTGCGCTCCAACGCCATCGACGTGATCGTGGTCGACTCCGTGGCTGCCCTGGTACCGAAAGCTGAAATCGAAGGCGAAATGGGTGATATGCACGTGGGCCTGCAAGCCCGCCTCATGTCCCAGGCGCTGCGTAAAATCACCGGTAACATCAAGAATGCCAACTGCCTGGTGATCTTCATCAACCAGATCCGGATGAAGATCGGCGTCATGTTCGGCAGCCCGGAAACCACTACCGGTGGTAACGCGCTGAAGTTCTACGCTTCGGTTCGTCTGGACATCCGTCGTACTGGCGCGGTGAAGGAAGGTGACGAGGTTGTCGGTAGCGAAACCCGCGTCAAGGTCGTGAAGAATAAAGTGGCCCCGCCATTCCGTCAGGCCGAGTTCCAGATTCTCTACGGCAAGGGTATCTACCTGAACGGCGAGATGATCGACCTGGGCGTGCTGCACGGTTTTGTCGAGAAGTCCGGTGCCTGGTATGCCTACAACGGCAGCAAAATCGGCCAGGGCAAGGCTAACTCGGCCAAGTTCCTGCAAGACAACCCGGATATCGCGGCGACCCTTGAGAAGCAGATTCGCGACAAGCTGCTGACCCCTACGCCAGACGTGAAAGCGGCCGCCAATCGCGAGCCGGTTGAAGAAGTAGAAGAAGTCGACACTGACATCTGAAGCAAACGATGACTGTTGTACTGGATACACTTGTCGCCGTTCGGCGCACCGCAATGGACCTGCTTGCTCGCCGCGAGCATGGTCGAGTCGAGCTGACGCGTAAACTGCGTCAGCGCGGCGCGGAGCCTGAGATGATCGAGACCGCCCTTGACCGTTTGACGGAAGAAGGGCTGCTGTCGGAGTCCCGCTACCTCGAAAGCTTTGTCTCCTACCGAGCCCGTTCCGGCTACGGCCCCGCGCGGATTCGCGAAGAGCTGAGCCAACGCGGTTTGCAGCGCGCCGATATAGACATTGCCCTACGTGAGTGCGGTATCAGTTGGCAGTCGCAACTGGAGGACACCTGGCGCCGCAAGTTTGCCGGTCACCTTCCAATTGATGCCAGGGAACGCGCGAAGCAGGGGCGCTTCTTGAGTTATCGCGGTTTTTCGATGGAAATGATCAGCCGCTTACTCAGTGGCCGAGACATGGACGACTGAGTACCTTGCTGTGTGTTGAACAGGCTTGTTGTGTGGCGAGCGGGCTTGCCCCGCGTTGGGCTGCGAAGCAGCCCCAATAGCCTCACCCTCAATCTAAACCTGAACCACCAAAAACTGCCCCAAAAAAAGGCCCGCTATGAAAATAGCCGGGCCTTTTTGCGTTTCTGGATTCTGCGTCGCGTTTCTGGATTTCACGCCGGCTGCGGCGCTACTCGCTGTTGCGTCTTCCCCTGGGACTGCGCCCAGTTCTCCGGCAAGTTGATGTAGTCCACCAACTCCCGCAGCCGGCCCTGATCGCGTCCGTTGAAGTTGAACACCAGTCGCGTCAAATGGCTGAACCTCGGTTCATCATGCTCCTCGCCGGTATAGGCAAGCTGCTGGAACTCTCCACTCAACCGTAGGCTGGCGAACTCGTTCTGCAAATGAGCCAGCGCACGCTCGCTGAGCGGGTGATTCATGCGCACCACGAATTCACGCTTCAACCAACGTGTGGAATGGAAGTTGGCATAGAACTGATTGATCTCTTCGACGGCCTCTTCAGCGCTGTACACCAGGCGTATCAGCTTGAGGTCAGTGGGGAGGATATAGCGATTGGCCTCCAGTTGATTGCGGATAAAGTCCAGGGCGCCCTGCCAGAAACCGCCTCCAGGTGCGTCCAGCAGTACCACGGGTACCAGTGGGCTTTTGCCGGTCTGGATCAACGTCAGCACTTCCAGCGCTTCATCCAGCGTGCCGAAACCGCCCGGGCACAGCACCAACGCGTCGGCTTCCTTGACGAAGAACAGCTTACGGGTGAAGAAAAAGTGGAAGGACAGCAGGTTCTCGGTACCATCGATGGTCGGGTTGGCGTGCTGTTCAAATGGCAGGGTGATGTTGAACCCAAGGCTATGTTCCAGGCCTGCGCCTTCGTGAGCCGCCGCCATGATGCCGCCGCCGCCACCGGTGATCACCATCAAGTCTGATCGGGCCAGCGCTGCACCGACTTCACGGGCCAGGGCATACAACGGGCTCTCGACAGGCGTGCGTGCCGAGCCGAACACCGTGACCTTGCGCCGGCCCTTGAACTGCTCCAGTACACGGAAAGCGTGGTCCAGCTCGCGGATCGCCTGCAAGGTGATCTTGGCGTTCCAGCGGCTACTGTCGTCCTGGGCCATGCGCAGAACGGTCAGGATCATGTCGCGATAAAGGGGGATGTTAGGGCTGTCAGGCGCAATCAGCTGGAGTTGAGCGTCGACCTGCTGTGTAAGGTCAGCTCCGTTTGCTTCAAAATGCTGAAGCAGGCGGTCATTCGGTTCGTAAGGCATTCAACGTCTCCTTCTTCACAGAGGCCAGGTCAACGACGAGATATTCGTCCGTCGCCACGACACTGCATGTGTCGCTGCATGCCCAAGGCAATGAACAATGTTCGCCAAGCGGCAAAGCGGGCTCTGTATGTTCCTTGTGATGTAAAAACCTTTGCACTGCAAGTTGCAGGAGGGCAACCCTCTTTTGCCCTGAAAATGTTACAGGACGGCGTGAAGACCGCTGTAGAAGGGCTGCTGGGATGACTTGATCATGGGCCGAAAAACCCTTGGCTGGCAACCGCTTATTGGTCGCTCATCACGGTAGTTTGACTGCCGCTGGAAACGGAATCGGGGAAATCGGCGCGCCGCTGGACAGCCGCGCGCGAGGGCCAAGCCACATTACTTTTTCTTTTTCGCCGCAGCCGGTGCCGGGCAATCCGCTTCCACGAACTTCACTGATGCCACAGGACGGTTGGTCTTGTTCTCGGTGATTTCGTAGCGCATCACCGCGCCCTTGGCCATCAGCTCGCGGTAGCCCTTGTTCAGGCATACGCTCTGACCCAGCTGGAAATACACTGCCTTGGGGTTGGCGCGCATCTGTTCGGCGCGATCAGGCAGCACGCTGAGGTGGTCGATCAGTTGCATTCCCTCAACGGTGTAGGCCACTTCCAGGGTTTTTTCGTCAATTTCCCGGGGCAGCTCCTTGTTGCTTTCGGCCGCGACGCTTTGCAGCTTCTTGTTCATTTGCGCCTCCAGCAACGAGGCTGCCTGGGCGCCCACAGGCAGGACCAACGCGAGCGCGACGGATGGGGCAACAAGACGCAGCATGGAACGCAGCATGAAACTCTCCTGATTCGGTTACTGGTGCATAGACCAGCCACTGCGCTATGCGTTCAGTGGCGCGCAATTATAGTGGACCCCTTGCCATGACAGCCAGGCGTATCGATGGGAAGTACGACGGGCTCTGGTAAACTGCGGCCACTTAAGCCCTTCTCGAGTTCCCCCAGTGTCGATTTCCTCTTCCGTGCGGCGCATCCAATGAGCCATGCCGTCTCCCGCCTGCGCACCCAACGCCTGGCGCGGGCCGTCAGGCCTTTTGTCAACCGTGGCTCCCGCGCCGAGCGCTGCCCCGGCTGCCGGGTGATCCCGCAATATTGCCTGTGCGCCTGGCGGCCTCAGGTCGAGGCTCGGTCTGCAATGTGCCTGTTGATGCACGACGTCGAACCGATGAAACCGAGCAACACCGGCTGGCTGATCGCTGATGTCATCGACGACACCCGTGCATTTGCCTGGTCGCGCACCGAGGTCGATCCCGAACTGCTCATCTTGCTCGCGGATCCGCAATGGCAGCCGTATATCGTATTCCCTGGCGAATTTGTCGCACCTGAGCGAGTGGTCAGCGAAGTCGTCGTAGGGGAGGGCAAGCGCCCGCTGTTTATCCTGCTGGACGGCACTTGGAGCGAAGCGCGCAAGATGTTTCGCAAAAGCCCCTATCTGGAGCATCTGCCTGTCCTGAGCCTGGCCCCGGAGCAACTGTCGCGCTATAAACTGCGGCGTTCCAAGCGGGATGATCACTTCTGCACCGCCGAAGTGGCCGCGCTGTGCTTGGAGCTGGCCGCCGACCAGGCCGCGAGCGAAGTGCTGGATGCTTATCTCGACGTGTTCAGCACCCATTACCTGGCCGCCAAGTTCCAGTTACCGCTGGACTTGGCAGACATCGTCCATACTCGTCTTGCACCCTATATCCCGGCGGTATAACCAGACGACGTTTGCATGATGGCACTGCAGCCCCACAACTCGCTAAAATGCCACGGGCGTAGTGCTTGACCCCCCAGGCTGCGCTGGGCATGCTGGGCGCCGATCAGGGCGCAACCGTGAGTTTTCAACGTCGTTCCAGGTGTTTTTGACGTTGAGCCTGCCCTGTGGCGATGGCTGCCTGGCCGTCGCCTTGTGTACTGGCGAACCCTGAACCCATCAGGGCTGCCATAAAAAACAGGATCATTTAATCAATGGCCACATACGAAATCCTGATAGCCGATGACCACCCGCTGTTTCGCAGTGCATTGCATCAGGCGGTAACCCTGGGCCTGGGCCCCGATGTCCGCCTGGTCGAAGTGGCCAGCATTGCCGAGCTGGAAACCCGCCTCACCGAAAAATCCGACTGGGACCTGGTGCTGCTCGACCTGAACATGCCCGGCGCCTATGGTTTCTCTGGGTTGGTGCTGCTGCGCGGGCAATACCCGCAGATTCCGGTGGTGATGGTCTCGGCCCAGGAAGAGGCCGACGTGGTGGTGCGCTCCAAGGAGTTTGGCGCCAGTGGTTTCATTCCCAAGTCCAGTTCCATGGAAGCGATCCAGCGTGCCGTGCGCGCGGTGTTGGAGGGCGATGTGTCCTGGCCGCCGCAAGCGTTTGAAGAAATCAACGTGTCCGACGAGGCCAAGGCCGCCCGTGATGGCTTGGCCAGCCTGACACCCCAGCAGTTCCGGGTGTTGACCATGGTCTGCGAAGGCCTCTTGAACAAGCAGATCGCCTACGAGTTGAGCGTGTCGGAAGCGACCATCAAGGCCCACGTGACAGCCATCTTTCGCAAGCTGGGCGTGCGGACGCGTACCCAGGCAGCACTGCTCTTGCAACAACTTGAGTCAATTTCGCAGCATTAAGCGGTCATTGCTTCACGCTTTTTTGACTTTGCTTGATCTAGTTTCCCCACTCCTTTGGTTCAGTTGCCTACATCTATGTCGCCTTTCAAGGGTCAAACCGGTATCAAACGTATCTTCAATGCAGGGGGCTACTCCCTGGATGGCCTGCGCGCAGCTTTCACCGGCGAGGCGGCTTTCCGTCAGTTGGTGTTGTTGAACGTCATCCTGATCCCACTGAGCTTCTTCCTGCACGTCAGCCGCGTCGAGCGTGCGTTGCTGATTGCGGTATGCCTGCTGGCCTTGATCGTTGAATTGCTCAATTCGGCGGTAGAGGCGGCGATCGACCGCATTTCCCTGGACCGTCATCCCCTGTCGAAAAACGCCAAGGACATGGGCAGCGCCGCGCAATTCGTGGCCCTGACCATGATCACCCTGGTGTGGGCCGTGATCCTGATCTAAGGCTCAGGCAATGCTCGGCAGCACGATCTCGTCGCTGCGCTGTACCCCGGCGGTAAAGGCGCGGCACAGTTCGAGAAACTCGCGCATGGCCGAGGTCTGGTACTTCTGTTTATGCCAGATGAAGTAGAACTGCCGGGCCAGGTCCAGGTCCGGGGTTTCCACGGGCACCAGGCTGCCCCGGCGGAAGGCATCACGCAGCGCCAATCGGGAAATACAGCCAATCCCCAGCCCGGACTCCACTGCACGCTTGATCGCCTCGGTGTGTTCCAGCTCCAGGCGGATATTCAGCGCGCTGCGGTGATGGCGCATGGCCTGGTCGAAGGTCAGTCGTGTCCCTGAGCCTTGCTCCCGCAGGATCCAGGCTTCATGGGTCAACGCTTCCATGGTCGCTATGCCGCGTTTGGCCAGGTGGTGCTGCGGCGCGCAAAACACCACCAGTTCATCCTCTACCCAGGTTTGCACCTCGATATCCGGGTGGCTGCAATCGCCTTCGATTAGACCCAGGTCAATTTCATAGTGGGCCACCTGGTGCACGATATTGGCTGTGTTCTGTACATGCAGCTTCACCTGGCTTTCGGGGTGCTGCTGCATAAAGCTGCCGATCAGCAGGGTGGCCAGGTAATTGCCGATGGTCAGGGTTGCGCCGACCGCCAGGGAGCCGAAACCGGACTTGCCGTTGAGCAGGTCCTCGATTTCCTTGGCCTGGTCCAACAGGGCCACCGCCTGGGGTAACAGCTGGTGCCCGAGGGCGTTGAGGCTCAGGCGTTTACCGGCGCGGTCGAACAATTGGCAGCTGGATTGACGCTCCAGCTCGGTAATCGAAGTGCTGGCGGCGGATTGAGATAAGGCCAGGAGACCAGCAGCGCGGGATACGCTTTCCTGCTGGGCGACGGCGACGAAGACTTGCAGTTGACGGAGAGTAAATCGCATATCGATATAACCGATAACCCTTATCTTAATAATCCAGTTAACAGATATTGTCGCCGCCATTAGAATGCTGTGCAATTGCGCACCTATCATTTGGCGCAGACCCATTTCCAGGAGTCCCCCGTACATGAGCAACATGAACCACGAGCGTGTCCTCAGTGTTCATCACTGGAACGACACTCTGTTCAGCTTCAAGTGCACCCGCGATCCGGGCCTGCGCTTCGAGAACGGTCAGTTCGTGATGATCGGCCTGCAACAGCCCAACGGCCGCCCGCTCATGCGCGCATATTCCATTGCCAGCCCGAACTGGGAAGAGCATCTGGAATTCTTCAGCATCAAGGTGCCGGATGGCCCGCTGACTTCCCAATTGCAGCATTTGAAGGAAGGCGACGAGATCATCATCAGCAAGAAACCGACAGGCACCCTGGTGCTTGACGATCTGAAGCCGGGCAAACACCTGTACCTGCTCAGCACCGGTACTGGCCTGGCGCCGTTTATGAGCGTGATCCAGGATCCGGAAACCTACGAGCGTTTCGAAAAAGTGATCCTGTGCCACGGCGTGCGTTACGTCAACGAAGTCGCCTACCGCGAATTCATCACCGAGCACCTGCCGCAGAACGAATTCTTCGGCGAAGCCCTGCGTGAAAAGTTGATCTACTACCCGACCGTGACCCGTGAACCGTTCGAGAACGAAGGCCGCCTGACCGACCTGATGCGCAGTGGCAAGCTGTTCCGTGACATCGGCCTGCCACCGATCAACCCCGAGGACGACCGCGCCATGCTGTGCGGCAGCCCAAGCATGTTGGACGAGACCAGCGAAGTGCTGAACAGCTTCGGCCTGAAAGTTTCGCCGCGCATGCGTGAGCCGGGTGATTACCTGATCGAGCGCGCGTTCGTCGAGAAATAAACGCGTTCAAAAAATGTGGGAGGGGGCTTGCTCCCGATTGCGGTGTATCAGTCGCCTTATGTGGTGACTGACACCCTGCAATCGGGGGCAAGCCCCCTCCCACATTTGTTTCCGGTGTATTCAGTTAGCCGGCACCACTTCCAGCACACAAATCATCCCGGGCTCGGGATAGTGCCAGCGCACATCTACATCCCAGAACTGCGCTCCATATTCGCGCTCAGGCCCAGGTGTCTGGTACGCCGGCCGTGGATCCTGCGCCAGGCACTGATCGATCAACTCCACCAACGGCTCCCCAAGGCGCTGGGCGTGGCCTTGTGCCTGTTGCAGCGCCGTCTTCAGCCATTGCACCGGAATCAGTTGCGGCGCACCACTGGCGATGCTGTTGGTGGCCGTGTCGATGATGTCGGCGTAGGGCACATACGGCTTGATATCCAGCACCGGTGTGCCATCGAGCAAATCAATCCCGGAAATCCATAGTCGCCCCGGCTCCACCTTGTCCAGCTTCACCACCGACTGGCCAATCCCATTGGGCCGATGGGTGGCGCGGGTGGCAAATACGCCCATGGACGTGTTGCCGCCCAGGCGCGGCGGGCGCACTTTCAAGCGTGGCTTGTCTTCCAGGGCCTGGTGGAACAGAAACAACAGCCAAACATGGCTGACCTGCTCCAGGCCCTGCACCGCCTCGCCTTGGTCGAACGGCGCGACCAGCTCCAGCACGCCCCGTGCGGCAGGCGCCAGTTGCGGCTGGCGCGGAATGGCGAACTTCTCCTTGAAACAGGAGCGCACGAAGCCGACGGGCGAGACGTGGTAACTCATGGTTTACGCGCGAACCCGCAGCGTCAGGCCCTTGAGGAAGTTACGCAGCAACTGGTCGCCGCACGGACGGTAGTTAGTGTGGCCGGCCTTGCGGAACAGCGCGCTCAGCTCCGGCTTGGACACCGGGAACTCGGCGGCCTTGAGGATGGCATGCATGTCGTCTTCCTTGAGTTCGAAGGCCACGCGCAGTTTCTTGAGGATGATGTTGTTGGTCACCGGGGTTTCGATCGGCTGTGGCGGACGGCTTTCGTCCTTGCCACGCTTGAAAATCACCAGGCCATCGAGGAAATGCGCCATGACCTCATCCGGGCAGAACACGAAGCCTTCTTCCTCGTCTTTCTTGAGGTAAGTCAGCAGGTCTTCCTTGGTCACGTCCATGCCGCCGAGCTTGATGATCTCGACCATCTTGTTGTCGCTGATGTCGAGCATGTAGCGCACGCTGCGCAGTACGTCATTGTGAATCATGGTGGGCAATCCTGGTTTTCAACAGTGGGCGCCGCCGGGTGGGGCGGCGCCTGGAAAGGGGGAGTGGCTTAGAACTTCTCTTTGCCGGACAGGTAACGCCATTGACCTACCGGCACCTTGCCGATGGACACGCCGCCGATGCGGATGCGGCGGATGGCGATGACCTTCAAGCCAACCGCTTCGCAGAACAGGGCGATCACGCCCGGTTGCGGGTTTTTCATCGCAAAGCGCAGGCGGTTTTCGTTCTGCCAGCTGGCTTTCACCGCCGGCAGCTCTTTGCCTTTGTAGGTCAGGCCATGGTTGAGGCGGTTCAGGCCATGGGCAACCATGTCGCCCTCGACCTCGACCACGTATTCCTGCTCGATCTTGGCGGCATCGGCGGTCAACTTGCGCAGTATCTTCCAGTCCTGGGTGAACACCAGCAGGCCGCTGGCCTTGGCTTGCAGGTCGGCGCTGGCGGTCAGGCGCAGGAAATGCCCCTTGAGCGGGCGCTTGCTGAAGCGGTGCTCTTCGGACAGCGTTTCGGCGCTGATCGAAGCCATGGCTGTCTCGGCATCCACGCCAACCGGCGCGTGCAGGAGGATAGTCACCGGCTCCGGCGCGGTGGCCTTGGCGTCAGGGTCCAGTTCGACCTTTTGGGTCGTGACCTTGAACTGCGGCTCGTCGATCACTTCACCGTCCACCGAGACCCAGCCGCCTTCGATAAACAGCTCAGCCTCCCGACGGGAGCAACCGACCAGCTCGATAAGGCGTTTGGAGAGGCGTATGGGGTCAGTCATGACAAGGGCCGTAGCAAAAGGGGGCCGCTATTGTACCTGCCTGGAGCCGGTTAATCCCGGCCCCATTTCATTTAGCCCTGGCGCGCCTGCTGTGGCGCCTGGCGCAAACGCAAATGCAGCAACGGATAAGGCTGCCCCAGGCCATCATGCTCTGTGCGTCCGATCACCTCGAAGCCTTGTTTGAAGTAAAAGCCCAGGGCCTGGGGGTTCTGTTCGTTGACGTCCAGCTCATCGGCATTCATGCATTCGATCGCGTACCGCAGCAATTGCCGGCCCAGCCCCTGGCCACGGTATTGCGGGTCGATAAACAACATCTCGACCTTGCCTGCGGCCACCCCGGCAAACCCGGTAATGCGCTGGCGCGAGTCCTTGGTGCAGATCAGCATCACCGAGTCCAGGTAACGGGTCAGCACCAGGTTCTTCAGCTGTTCGATATAACTGTCCGGCAGGAAATCATGGGTGGCCCGCACCGAGGCCTCCCATATCCTTGCCAACTGCGCGTAGTCGCTGGTTCTGGGTGTATGGATAACCGAATGCTGACGCATGCCCGCTGCCCCTTGCCTAAATTGGCGTCGATGGGCAAAACGATAGACCTAAAAAAGCCCCGCATCTTGTCCAGAGGCAGGACTTTTGCACTTTTTTACAGGGGCTGATGCGATCAGTCGCGTTTTTCAGCCCACAGGTCGTATTCATCGGCGTCGGTCACGGTGCACCAGACCTTGTCACCCGGCTTCAAGCCTGTGGCGTCGTCGATAAACACGTTGCCGTCGATTTCCGGCGCATCGAAGAAGCAACGGCCAACCGCGCCTTGTTCGTCGACTTCGTCGATCAGCACTTCGATTTCCTTGCCGATGCGCAGTTGCAGGCGCGCCGAGCTGATCGCTTGCTGATGCGCCATGAAACGCTCCCAACGGTCCTGCTTGACGTCATCCGGCACCACGGCCAGGTCCAGCAGGTTGGCCGGGGCACCTTCCACCGGCGAATACTGGAAGCAGCCGACGCGGTCCAGCTGGGCTTCGGTCAGCCAGTCGAGCAGGTATTGGAAGTCTTCTTCGGTTTCGCCGGGGAAGCCCACGATAAAGGTCGAACGGATGATCAGGTCCGGGCAGATTTCGCGCCAGTTCTTGATGCGCGCCAGGGTCTTGTCCTCGAAGGCCGGGCGTTTCATGGCCTTGAGCACTTTCGGGCTGGCGTGCTGGAACGGGATGTCCAGGTACGGCAGGATCTTGCCGGCGGCCATCAGCGGGATCAACTCGTCCACGTGCGGGTACGGGTAAACGTAGTGCAGGCGCACCCACACACCCAGGCTGCTCAAGGCTTCGCACAGTTCGGTCATGCGGGTTTTCACCGGCGCGCCGTTCCAGAAGCCGGTGCGGTACTTCACGTCGACGCCGTAGGCGCTGGTGTCCTGGGAGATCACCAGCAGCTCTTTTACGCCGGATTTAACCAAGCGCTGGGCTTCGTCCAATACATCACCCACGGGGCGGCTGACCAGCTTGCCGCGCATCGACGGGATGATGCAGAAGCTGCAGCTGTGGTTGCAGCCTTCGGAAATCTTCAGGTACGCGTAGTGACGCGGGGTCAGCTTGATGCCTTGCGGCGGCACCAGGTCGATCAGCGGGTTGTGGTCCTGGCGCGGTGGCACGACGTCGTGCACGGCGTTGACCACCTGTTCGTACTGCTGCGGGCCGGTCACCGCCAACACGCTCGGGTGCACATTGCGGATATTGCCTTCTTCCACACCCATGCAGCCGGTCACGATGACCTTGCCGTTTTCCTTGATGGCTTCGCCGATCACTTCCAGCGACTCTGCCTTGGCCGAGTCGATGAAGCCGCAGGTATTGACCACCACCACGTCCGCGTCCTGGTAAGTGGACACCACGTCATAACCTTCCATGCGCAGTTGGGTCAGGATGCGTTCGGAGTCAACCAGGGCCTTCGGGCAACCCAGGGAAACAAAGCCAACCTTGGGGTTGGCCTTTGCGATGGTGGTGGACATGTCTAACCTCGGTATTGAATGACGCCGCCAGTCGGGCATGACAGGGCTGCGGACGGGCGCTTGCTGCGCCTCTGATCAAAAAGTGCGCAATTCTAGCGACGGGCAACGCACTTGACCAGCTTTATGCAGGGAAATGCGACGAGTGCTGCGCTATGCTTCGCGCCGTTGCTCGCGGGGAAAGCCCTGGGTCAATAAAACGTCTGTTACGAGAAGTAAAACAGCGCATGCTAGGGTCAGCTTAGGCGCGTTGTTTATAAAAGACCTCAGGTCAAAGGGCAGGAGTGGTTGATGGGTCAGGCAAGTAGTCAGGCAGCGGGTGCCGAGCATTCAAACGCCAAGCCGATAGGCATGCTGGTGGCGGCGGTCGGGGTGGTGTACGGCGATATTGGTACCAGCCCGCTCTATACCCTTAAAGAGGTGTTTGCCGGGGGGTATGGGGTTTCAGTCAATCATGACGGGGTCTTCGGCATTCTGGCGTTGATTTTCTGGTCGCTGGTCTGGGTGGTGTCGATCAAGTACGTGCTGTTTATCCTGCGCGCCGACAACCAGGGCGAGGGCGGCATCATGGCCCTGACGGCGCTGGCGCGGCGGGCGGCGTCGCCGTATCCCAAGTTGCGGTCGGTGCTGGTGATTCTCGGCCTGATCGGTGCCGCGCTGTTCTACGGCGATAGCATGATCACCCCGGCAATCTCGGTACTCTCGGCGGTAGAGGGCCTTGAACTGGCCTTTGATGGGCTTGAGCGCTGGGTCGTGCCGTTGTCGCTGGTGGTGCTGGTGGGCCTGTTCCTGATCCAGAAACACGGCACCGACCGTATCGGCAAGCTGTTCGGCCCGGTCATGGTGTTGTGGTTCCTGGTGCTGGCGGGCCTGGGGGTGCATGGCATCAGCCAGCATCCGGAAGTGCTCAACGCGCTGAACCCGGTCTGGGGTGTGCGCTTCTTTGTCGTCCACCCCGGCATGGGCGTGGCGATTCTCGGCGCTGTGGTGCTTGCCTTGACCGGTGCCGAGGCGCTGTACGCTGACATGGGCCACTTCGGGCGCAAGCCCATCGCCCGTGCCTGGTTCGCCCTCGTGCTGCCGGCGCTGGTGCTCAACTATTTCGGCCAGGGCGCGTTGTTGCTGGAAAACCCCGAAGCGGCGCGCAACCCGTTCTACCTGCTGGCGCCGAGCTGGGCGTTGATTCCGCTGGTGGTGCTGTCGACCCTGGCGACGGTGATTGCGTCCCAGGCCGTGATTTCCGGTGCGTTCTCCCTGACTCGCCAGGCGATCCAGCTGGGCTACATCCCCCGTATGCACATCCAGCACACCTCCAGCGCCGAGCAAGGCCAGATCTACATTGGTGCTGTGAACTGGTCGTTGATGGTGGGCGTGATCCTGCTGGTACTGGGCTTCGAGTCCTCCAATGCCCTGGCTTCCGCCTACGGTGTCGCGGTGACTGGCACCATGCTGATCACCAGTATCCTGGTGTCGGCGGTGATGCTGTTGCTGTGGAAGTGGCCACCGCTGCTGGCGATTCCGGTATTGATCGGTTTCCTGCTGGTGGACGGCCTGTTCTTCGCCGCCAACGTGCCGAAAATCGTCCAGGGCGGTGCGTTCCCGGTGTTGGCGGGGATCGTGTTGTTTATCCTGATGACGACGTGGAAACGCGGCAAGGAACTGCTGATGGATCGCCTCGACGAAGGCGGCCTGCCACTGCCGATCTTTATCGGCAGCATCCGTGTGCAACCGCCCCATCGTGTGCAGGGCACCGCGGTGTTCCTCACCGCACGGCCCGACGCCGTGCCCCACGCGCTGTTGCACAACCTGCTGCATAACCAGGTGCTGCACGAGCAGGTGGTGTTGCTGACGGTGGTCTATGAGGATATTCCGCGGGTGCCGGCCGCACGGCGCTTCGAGGTGGATGCCTACGGGGAAGGTTTCTTCCGCGTGATCCTGCACTTCGGCTTTACCGATGAGCCGGACGTGCCTGAAGCGTTGAAACTGTGCCATCTGGACGAGCTGGATTTCAGCCCGATGCGCACCACGTACTTCCTCAGCCGCGAAACGGTCATCGCCTCGCGGATCAAAGGCATGGCGCGCTGGCGCGAGGGCTTGTTCGCGTTCATGTTGAAGAACGCCAACGGCAACCTGCGTTTCTTCAAGCTCCCGGTCAACCGGGTGATCGAGCTGGGCACCCAGGTCGAAATGTAAGAGGCCGCACCACGGGAGCCGGCAATCGGCTCCCGTTTTCGTTTCTGAACCCTGTGCAATCCAGCGTTGTCGACTAGGCTCTAAGCACTGTTGTGTAGGAGCGGGCTTGCCCGCGAAAAACGTTAACGGTAACGCCTCGCTCCTCGATAAACGCGGTGTCTATGAGGCTTTCGCGAGCCAGCTCGCTCCTACAGAAGTGCCCAAAAGCCAAGAAGAGGTGCGCCATGAGTCAGCTGCTCGAACCCTATACCCTGCGCCAATTGACCCTGCTCAATCGCATTGCCGTGTCGCCGATGTGCCAATACTCCTGTGTCGATGGCCTGGCTAATGACTGGCACCTCGTCCACCTTGGCAGTCGTGCCGTCGGCGGCGCCGGGCTGATTTTTACCGAAGCCACCGCGGTCACCGCCGATGGCCGTATCACCGCCCAAGACCTGGGCCTGTGGAACGATGAACAGATCGCACCCTTGCAACGCATCACCCGCTTTATCGCCGCCCAGGGCGCGGTGGCCGGCATTCAACTGGCCCACGCCGGGCGCAAGGCCAGCACCCATCGGCCGTGGATCGGCAAGCATGGCAGCGTCAAGCCGGAAGACGGCGGCTGGGTGCCGGTGGGGCCGTCGCCGATTGCCTTTGACCCGAACCACACGCAACCCCGGCAACTGGATGACGCTCAGATCCAGCAAGTGATCAGCGACTTTGTCGCCGCCGCCAAGCGTGCGTTGACCGCGGGTTTCGAGGTGGTGGAAATCCACGCGGCGCATGGTTACCTGTTACATCAATTCCTGTCGCCCATCAGCAACCAGCGTCAGGACCAATACGGCGGGTCCTTTGAAAACCGTATCCGCCTGGTGCTGCAAGTGACCGAAGCGGTGCGCGAAGCCTGGCCCCAGGAGCTGCCGTTGTTTGTGCGGGTATCGGCCACCGACTGGGTGGAAGACGGCTGGAACCCGGATGAAACCGTGGAACTGGCGCGTCGCCTCAAAGACCTGGGCGTGGACCTGATCGACGTGTCCTCCGGTGGCACCGCCGCCAATGCCGAGATCCCCACGGGGCCGGGCTACCAGACACGCTTCGCCGAGCGTGTGCGCAAAGAGTCGGGCATCGCCACCGGCACCGTCGGCATGATCACCGAACCGGCCCAGGCCGAGCACATCCTGCGCACCTGCCAGGCCGATATCATCTTCCTCGCCCGTGAACTGCTGCGTGACCCGTACTGGCCGCTGCATGCCGACGATGATCTCGGTGGGCGCAAGGCAATCTGGCCGGCCCAGTACCAACGGGCGACTCATCGGGACCAGCCGATTCATGAGTCTGATCTCAGGGATTGAGCCTTCATCCGCGCTCACAAAACCCACCCTGGCCCGGTGGGTTTTTTTTGCCCGCAACTGTGGGACAGGGCTGTAGGTATTTATTCCTGACCCAATTATTTAAGTGAATACTCTAAAAAAATCCCACACGTCACGAGATTGTTTCTACGCTTAGGGTAAGTCTGATTTCTGGCCCAGGAAGTCAGTCGGTTTGTCTGCCGAAGCATTGCGCTTCACGGGAGGCGGGTAATGGGCACACGGAGTTTTGATCGATATCAGGAGAAACAGTCCATGGCCAAGTCCTATGGTGTAGCGGGTGTGGTGGCGTCTTTTCTGACCCGCAGGGTGTACTTGCGCACCCGAAGGTTGAGTTCCGATGAAGCTGAATTACTGGCGCAGTATCGCGCCCTGACCGAAAGCGATCAGGTGGCGATGCGGTATCTGATTGGCGCGATGAAGAGCGTGTCGCGGTTCTGAGTCGCCGCTGAACATTGTGGGGACGGGCTTGCTGTGGTGAGCAAGCTTCCTCGCCACACCAAGCCCGCGCCCATGTTCAGGTCAGTGCATCATGTGTACTTACGTTGGTCCGGTGCCGGCGGGAAGTACTGGTACAGCCAGGTTTCGCTCAAGGTGCGGTCCTGGGTGCGGATAAACAAGCGCAGTTCCACCGGCTCCACGCTGTCGCTGGTCGGGTACCAGTCGAACAGAATGCGGTAGCCCTTGATGTTGTCGAGCACCAGCACGCTGAAGTCTTTCACTTCACCATGGGAACAGGTGACCACGGGCTCGATACCGGTGCCGGGTGGCAGGCGATCCAGGCCGCCGCCCTTGAAGTCCACGGCGAAACGGCGTGCCCAAACTGGCGGGTAATGCTCGCCCGGTGCCCACCCTTCGATGAAGCCGCCCATGCCGGAACGAGTCGCATCGACTTGCGCCAACGGCGTGCTCACTGGGGGCAGGGCACTCCAGTACAGTTTGTAGCCATAATTGAGCGAATCGCCGGCCGCCACGGGTTTTTTCGGCGTCCAGAAGGCCACGATATTGTCGAGGGTTTCGCCGGTGGTCGGGATTTCCAGCAGGTCGATCGAGCCTTCGCCCCAGGCGGTGGTGGGTTCGACCCACAGGCTTGGGCGCTTGCTGTACCAGTCCACGGTGTCCTGGTAGCTGGCGAACTCATGGTCGGTCTGCACCAGGCCGAAACCTTTCGGGTCGGTGTCGGCGAAGGCGTTGAATTGCAGCTTGGCCGGGTTGTTCAATGGGCGGCAAATCCACTCGCCATTGCCACGCCACATCGCCAGGCGGTCCGAGTCGTGGATTTGCGGGTGGATGGTGTCGCACATGCGCCGTTCGTGGGTGCCGCAACTGAACATACTGGTCATCGGCGCGATACCCAGTTGTTCGATGGCGGTGCGCGCATTGATATTGGCGTCGATGGCCATCACCACCTGGTTGGCCTGGCAGTCGATATCAAAGCGATAGGCGCCGGTGGCACTCGGCGAGTCGAGCAGGGCGTAGACCACGAAACGCGTGGCGTCCTTGTCCGGGGTTTCGAACCAGAACTGCGTAAAGTCGGGGAACTCCTCGCGCTTTTTCGCGTAGGTATCAATCGCCAGGCCTCGTGCGGAAAGGCCGTACTGGCCGGTGGAATCCACCGCGCGGAAGTAGCTGGCGCCGAGAAACGACAGCACGTCGTGGCGATCCAGTTCCGGTGCCTTGAACAGCTTGAAGCCAGAGAAGCCCAGGTCGCCGGTCAGTTGCTGAGTGTCGACCGTGGTTTTTTCATAGTTGAACAGCGAAGGGCGGAAATGCACTTCGCGGGCTTCCCGGGTCTTCGGGTCGACACTGTGCATGCGCACCGGCGTCTTGAAGCCCATGCCAACGTGGAAGAACTGCACGTCCAATTGGCCGTTCAACTCCTTCCACAGCGAATGCTTGCCGTCGTAGCCGATGGCATTGAAATTCTGCGGGGTCATGGTCGCCAGTGTCGGCGGCAGCACCTGTTTGGTGTCTTTATATGCGGTCCCGGCGAGCTGTTTGGCCTGGGCCTTCAGCGTTTCGAAATCGAACGCCACGGCCTTGCCGTCGGCGGCACGGTTCCCGGCCCAGGCCTGCGCGGCCAGCAGGCCACTGGCTGACAATCCGGTGTAAGCCGCAATGGCCATGGATGCTTTAAGCAAATTCCTGCGGTGCATAGACACAACCTGTCGTGAGCAAATCCAGCGCCGTTCCTGGCACGTAACGGATCAAAAATAACGGTTCGGACATGCCTTCGACCAAACGCAACGGACATTAAACAGACGCCGGATAGCTTAAGCGGTTCTATGACGTAGGAAAAATGATTGATGTCGGGGTGATGGCGCCGCATATGAAACAAGACATTTCCGGGCTGTGAGTGAACACATTACCCAACCATTATGAAGATCCAAAGGTGGGAGGGAGCAACCGGTATAAACCGGGGACATCGTTTACATCTCTAACCGGGGAAGGGAGATGGCGACGTCGTTGAGGACGTCGCGGTGGGTGATGTCCATGGGGGAAACCTGGGTTTTATCGCTGTAGGTGTTTCAACTGTAGGAGCGAGCTTGCTCGCGAAGAACGTCAACGATAACGCGGACATTCTGATTGACCGCGGTGCTCTTGCGTTCTTCGCGAGCAAGCTCGCTCCTACAATTAAAGCGTTAAAGCGTTAAAGCGTTAAAGCGTTAAAGCGTTAAAGCGTTTGGGCGTGGATCAGTGCTTGAACATCACATGGCGAACCGTGGTGTAGTCCTCCAACCCATACATGGACATGTCTTTGCCATACCCCGACAGCTTCTGGCCGCCGTGGGGCATTTCGCTGACGAGCATGAAGTGGGTGTTCACCCAGGTGCAGCCGTATTGCAAACGAGCGGCCAGGCGATGGGCGCGCCCCACATCGGCCGTCCATACGGATGACGCCAGACCGTAGTCCGAATCATTGGCCCAGCCCAGCACCTGCGCCTCATCGGTGAACTTGGTCACCGACACCACCGGCCCGAACACTTCGCGGCGCACGATCTCGTCATCCTGCTGCGCATCAGCCAACACCGTCGGCTCAAAGAAGAAACCGTTGCCTTCGACCGCCTTGCCGCCGGTGACCAGGCGAATATGCGGCTGCGCCATGGCGCGTTCGACAAACCCGGCGACACGGTCGCGGTGCTGTGCGGTGATCAGCGGCCCCAGCTCGGTGCTGGGGTCATCCTGCAAGCCGTACTTGATGCTGGCGACGGCGGCGCCGAGCTTTTCGACAAAGGCGTCGTAGATATCGGCCTGCGCATAAATGCGGCAGGCGGCCGTGCAATCCTGGCCCGCGTTATAGAAACCGAAGGTGCGAATGCCCTCGACGGCGGCATCGATATCGGCGTCATTGAAGATGATCACCGGGGCCTTGCCCCCCAGTTCCATGTGCATGCGCTTCACGTTGTCAGCAGTGCTGGCGATGATATTCGCACCGGTGGCGATGGAGCCGGTCAACGACACCATGCGCACTTTCGGGTGAGTCACCAGGGGGTTGCCCACGGTAGGCCCACGACCGAAAACCAGGTTGAGTACGCCGGCCGGGAATATCTCCGACGCGAGCTCGACCAGGCGCAGCGCGGTCAGCGGGGTTTGTTCCGATGGCTTGAGCACTACGGTATTACCCGCAGCGAGGGCTGGAGCGATCTTCCAGGCGACCATCATCAGCGGGTAGTTCCACGGCGCGATGGAGGCGATCACGCCCACCGGGTCGCGGCGGATCATCGAGGTGTGGCCGGGCAGGTATTCGCCGCCGGCCGAACCGCTCATGCAGCGGCTGGCGCCGGCGAAGAAACGAAACACGTCGGCAATCGCCGGGATCTCGTCGTTCAGCGCCGCGCTGTAAGGCTTGCCGCAGTTGTCCGATTCCAGCTTGGCCAGCTCTTCGCCATGGGCTTCGATCACGTCCGCCAGTTTGAGCAGCAACAGCGAACGATCCTTGGGCGCGGTCTGCGACCAGCTTTCAAAGGCCGCATCGGCGGCGCGCACGGCGGCGTCGACCTGGGCTTCGCTGGCTTCCTTGATTTCCACCAGCACGCGGCCGAGTGCCGGGTTGAAGATGGCTTGGATCGGGCCTTCGCCTTCGACCAGGTGGCCGTTGATCAAGAGTTTGGTTTGCATGGTTCAATCCTCCTCAACACTATTGTTATGTCACTGAAAGAACCGGGTTCACATGTGGGAGGGGGCTTGCCCCCGATAACAGTGTGTCAGTCAACACATGGGGGGCTGATGTACCGCCATCGGAGCAAGCCCCCTCCCACATTTGAGCGCGGTGCCTTCAATAAAAAAGTTATTTACCGCCACTACCGGCCACGCTTTCACCGCCGCGCGTCAGGTAATAGGCCCCCAGAATCGGGAACATCGTCACGATCATCACCAGCATCGCCACCACGTTGGTCACCGGTACATCCCGTGGGCGACTGAGCTGGTTGAGCAGCCACAGCGGCAAGGTGCGCTCGTGCCCGGCGGTGAAGGTGGTGACGATGATTTCGTCGAACGACAGCGCAAACGCCAGCATGCCGCCGGCCAGCAGCGCCGAACCGAGGTTGGGCATGATGATGTAGCGGAAGGTCTGCCAGCCGTCGGCGCCCAGGTCCATCGATGCTTCGATCAGGCTGTGGGAGGTGCGGCGCAGGCGGGCGATGACGTTGTTGTAGACGATCACCACGCAGAAGGTCGCATGGCCGACGATGATGGTGAACATCCCCGGCTCGATGCCCAGGGTCTTGAACGTTGCCAGCAGGGCGATACCGGTGATGATCCCCGGCAGTGCAATCGGCAGGATCAGCATCAACGACACGCCTTGCTTGCCAAAGAACTCACGGCGATACAGGGCGGCCGACGCGAGCGTGCCGAGCACCATGGCGATCAGGGTGGCGATGCCTGCAATTTGCAGCGACAGCTTGATCGCTTCCAGCACGTCGGGCCGGGCGAAGGCCACGCTGAACCACTTCAGGGTAAAGCCCTGGGGCGGGAAGCTGAACGCGGCTTCTTCGGTGTTGAAGGCGTAAAGGAAGATGATCAGGATCGGAAAGTGCAGGAACACCAGGCCGCCCCAGGCTGCAATCTTCAAGCCGAGTGATGATTTTTCAGAGTGCATCGAAGGCCCCCAGGCGTTTGACGATGGACAAGTACACCGCGATCAGCACGATCGGCACCAGGGTGAACGCCGCGGCCATGGGCATATTGCCGATGGCGCCTTGCTGGGCATACACCATGCCGCCGACGAAGTAACCCGGTGGGCCGACCAGTTGCGGCACGATGAAATCGCCCAGGGTCAGCGAAAAAGTGAAGATCGAACCGGCGGCAATCCCCGGCACCGACAGCGGCAAGATCACCTGCATGAACGTCTGGCGCGGCTTGGCGCCCAGATCGGCCGAGGCTTGCAGCAGCGACGGTGGCAAACGCTCCAGCGAGGCCTGGATCGGCAGGATCATGAACGGCAACCAGATATAGACAAACACCATGAACCGCCCCAGGTGTGAGGTGCTCAAGGTGCTGCCGCCCACGCCGGGAATGCCCAGCACGAACTGCAACACCGGCTCCAGGCCCAGGTGCTGCACGAACCACTGCGCCACACCGCCCTTGGCCAGCAGCAAGGTCCAGGCATAGGCCTTGACGATATAGCTGGCCCACATCGGCATCATCACCGCGATGTAGAAGAACGCCTTGGTCTTGCCCGTGGTGTAGCGCGCCATGTAGTAGGCAATCGGGAAGGCCACTATCGCGCTGGCGATCGACACCACGATCGCCATGCTCAGGGTGCGCAGGATGATGTCGAAGTTCGACGGCTGGAACAGCGCGGCGAAGTTGGCCAGGGTCAGGTCCGGGGTGACCGCCATGGTGAAATCGTCAAAGGTATAGAAGCCTTGCCACAGCAGGGTCAGCAACGAACCCAGGTAGATCGCGCCGAACCAGATCAGTGGCGGCACCAGCAGCATCGCCAGGTAAAGGTTGGGCTTGCGGTACAGCAGGTTGGAAAACCTGCGCATCGGTGGTTGGGAAAGGGCCTGGCTCATGTCAGACCTCGCCTGCGATATCGGTCAGCGGAGTCATGGCTCCCCGCGCCCAACGGGCGGTGATGGGCTGGCCGACCTGATGGCCGCTGCTGATGTCCAGCCACTGGTTGTTGGCCTGGCTGATGTTCAGCGCCTGGCCGTTTTCCAGTTTCAATTCATAGCGGGTGGCGCTGCCCTGGTACTGAATGTCATGCAACAGGCCGCTGATCTCCACGTCGCCAGCCCCCAACGGGCCTTCGGCGAACCGCACGTGTTCCGGGCGGATCGAGAACGGCTGCGCACTGCCGCTGAGGCGCTGGGCCAGTTCACCGCGAATCACGTTGGAGGTGCCGACGAACTCGGCGACGAACACGGTGGCCGGCTTCATATAGAGATTGCGCGGCGTATCCACCTGCTCGATGCGACCCTTATTGAACACGGCCACGCGGTCCGACATCGACAGGGCTTCGGTCTGGTCGTGGGTGACGAAGATAAAGGTGATGCCCAGTTGGCGTTGCAGCTTTTTCAGCTCGCTTTGCATCTGCTCGCGCAGCTTGAGGTCGAGCGCGCCCAGGGGTTCGTCCAGCAGCAATACGCGCGGGCGATTGACCAGGGCGCGGGCAAGGGCCACGCGCTGGCGTTGCCCGCCGGAGAGTTGCACCGGTTTGCGCTCGCCATAGCCACCGAGGGCGACCATGGCCAGGGCTTCTTCGGCGCGCTCGAGGCGTTCGGGCTTGCCCACGCCTTTGACTTTCAGGCCATAGGCCACGTTGTCGAGCACGTTCATATGGGGGAACAGCGCGTAATCCTGGAACACGGTATTGACGTCGCGCTGATACGGCGGCAAGCCCGCGGCTTCCTCGCCGTGAATACGGATCGAGCCTGCGCTCGGCTGCTCGAACCCGGCAATCAGGCGCAGGCAAGTGGTCTTGCCGGAGCCGGAAGGGCCGAGCATGGAAAAGAACTCGCCGTCCTGGATATCGATGGAAACCCGGTCAACGGCTTTCACTTCGCCGAACTGCCGGGAGACGTGGGTGAATTGGACTGCAAGCGTCATGGTGCGGTGCTCCCAAAAGGCGCGGGTCGTCGCAGCGGCCCGGCCTGGACTTCTGAAAAATCAAAACATCTATGAATGCGGTCAATGTGGGAGGGGGCTTGCCCCCGATAGCGGTGGTTCAGTGACAGATAGGTTGGCTGACACATCGCAATCGGGGGCAAGCCCCCTCCCACAGGAGGCCTATGTTGTCTGGGAAGCCTCAGCGGCCGCCCATGATCGCGATGTAGTCCTGGGTCCAGCGGCTGTACGGCACGAACTTGCCGCCTTCAGCCTGCGGGGTTTTCCAGAAGGCGATCTTGTCGAACTGGTCGAAGCCGTTGGTCTTGCAACCCTCGGCACCCAGCAGTTCGCTGCCGGTGCAGGCCGCCGGCACCGCCGGCAGCGAGCCGAACCAGGCCGCGACATCGCCCTGGACCTTCGGCTGCAGCGACCAGTCCATCCACTTGTAGGCGCAGTTCGGGTGCTTGGCCTCGCTGTGCAACATGGTGGTGTCGGCCCAGCCGGTGGCGCCTTCCTTGGGAATAGTCGAGGCGATCGGCTGCTTCTCGTTGACCAGGCCGTTGACCTGATAAGGCCAGGCGCTGGAGGCCACCACGCCTTCGTTCTTGAAGTCACTCATCTGCACGGTGGTGTCGTGCCAGTAGCGGTGGATCAGCGGTTGCTGGGCGCGTAACAGCTCAAGCACCGCCTTGTACTGGGTTTCGGTCAGCTCATACGGGCTCTGGATGCCCAGTTCCGGCTTGGTCGACTTGAGGTACAGCGCCGCATCGGCGATGTAGATCGGGCCGTCATACGCCTGCACGCGACCTTTGTTCGGCTTGCCGTCCGGCAGGTTCTGCGCCTCGAAGAGCACGCTCCAACTGGTGGGTGCGGTCTTGAACACGTTGGTGTTGTACATCAACACGTTCGGGCCCCATTGGTACGGCGTGCCGTAGGTTTGCTGGCCGACCACGTACCAAGGCGCATCTTTCAGGCGCGGGTCGATGCTCTTCCAGTTGGGGATCAATGCGGTGTTGATTGGCTGCACACGCTTGCCGACGATCAACCGCAGCGACGCATCGCCCGACGCGGTGACCAGGTCGTAACCGCCCTTGGCCATCAAACTGACCATTTCGTCAGAGGTGGCGGCGGTTTTCACATTGACCTTGCAGCCGGTTTCTTTCTCGAAACCTGTGACCCAATCGTAGGCTTTATCGCTCTCGCCACGTTCGATATAGCCGGGCCAGGCGACGATATCCAACTGGCCTTCACCAGCGCCCACCGCCTTGAGCGGCTCGGCGGCGTGGAGACTGACGCTCGCCAGCAGCGCGGTGGTCAGGGCACTGAGCAGTGCGGTCTTGTGCGCGGACATGGGGGTTCCCTCTTCTTTAATTATGGTCGGGGCAGTTTTGTGCAACCGGTGACGCATGAGCTTAGTTGTTGTTTTAAAGGTGCTGGCCGTGGCGCGCCATGATGTGGCGCACCACGCTGTAGTCCTGTAGCGAATCACTGGACAGATCTTTCCCATACCCCGAGCGCTTCAAGCCGCCGTGGGGCATTTCGCTGACCAGCATGAAATGGCTGTTGATCCAGGTGCAGCCGTATTGCAGGCGCGCCGCCACTTGCATGGCCTTGTCCAGGTTCTGGGTCCACACGGAGGAGGCCAGGCCGTATTCCGAATCATTGGCCCAATCCACCGCCTGTTCCAGCTCCTCGAAGCGCGTCACCGTGACCACGGGGCCGAACACTTCGCGCTGGACGATTTCATCGTGCTGCTTACAGCCGGCGAGCAAGGTCGGCTGGTAATAAAAGCCTGCGCCGGAATGCACGGCGGCGCCGGTGATCCGCTCGATATGCGGTTGGCCGAGGGCGCGTTCGACAAAACTGGCGACGCGGTCGCGCTGGCGCGTACTGATCAGCGGGCCGAGTTCGTTGTCGGCATCGCGCTTGCCCGCAAAGCGCAGGCTGCTGACGGCGGCGCCGAGGTCGGCGACCAGTTTGTCGTGAATGCCCGCCTGGGCGTAGATGCGGCATGCCGCAGTGCAATCCTGGCCAGCGTTGTAGTAACCGTAGGCGCGCACGCCCTCGACCACGGCTTGCAAGTCGGCGTCGTTGCACACGATCACCGGCGCCTTGCCGCCCAATTCCAGGTGCGTGCGTTTCAGGGTTTTGGACGCGGCTTGGAGGATTTTCTGCCCGGTGACGATGTCGCCGGTCAGTGACACCATGCGCACCTTCGGGTGGCTGACCAGATGGCTGCCCACCCCTTCGCCGCCGCCACACAGAATATTGATCACCCCGCGTGGCAGCAGCGCTTTAAGGACGGGGGCAAGGGCGAGGATCGACAGCGGCGTGTGTTCCGAGGGCTTGAATACCAATGTATTACCCGCGGCGAGCGCAGGGGCGATCTTCCATGCGGCCATCATCAGCGGGTAATTCCATGGCGCGATGGAGGCAACGACGCCAATCGGATCACGCCGCACCATGCTGGTGTAGCCCGGCAGGTATTCGCCGCTGAGCTGGCCGGTCTGGCACCGCACGGCCCCGGCGAAGAAGCGGAACACATCGACGGTGGCGCTCAAGTCATCCTGGCGCGCCAGGTGCAACGGCTTGCCGCAGTTCAGGGATTCGAGGCGGGCCAGGTAGTCGGCCTGTTTCTCGATGGCTTCGGCAATGCCCAGCAGGATGTTCGACCGCTGCTGCGGCGTGGTCCGCGACCAGCCGGCAAACGCCCAGTGGGCGGCGAGGATGGCGCTTTCGACCTGCTCGGCGCTGGCTTCGGCGATCTGGGTAAGGACTTCGCCGGTGGCCGGGTTGAGGATCGGCTCGGCAAAACCCTGGCCCTGGACCAGTTCGCCGTCGATCAGCAACGCAGTGAGCAGCGGGGTGGGCGCGCCGGACATTTTTCTCGATCTCTTTTCTTGTGTGGCCATGGGCGTTCTCTTACGAGGGCCTGACCTTTCTCTTAGGGGATGAACAGAGACTAGAGGTCAGACGCGAGGTCAACAAATACTAAATACTGAATGCCGCATTCGATTAAATAGATGGCTTGCGCGGGTGTGGCTGCTCACGCGCGACGGTCAGGAACGGGTCGACCAGCGCCGGTCGCGCCGTGCCGCGGCGCCAGGCCAGGCCGACATCGAGGGTCTGGCTGAGGTCGGCGATGGGCCGCGCTTCAATAATGTCGCCCTCCAGGGACCAGGGGCGGTACGTCATATCCGGCTGGATCGACACACCCAGGCCCGCCGCCACCAGGCTGCGCACCGCTTCGGTGGATGCCGTGCGCAGGGTCACGCGCGGATGCAGCCCGGCACCGGCCCACAGGCGTTGGGCGTTGTGGCCCATTTCATCGACGTTCAACTGAATCAACGGCTCGCGCGCGACATCGGCGAGGTTGATGCTGTCGTGCTCCAGCAGTGGATGTTGCGCCGGCAGCCACAGGCGGTGGGGCGAGTGGGTGAGCACTTCGGTCTGCAGGGCGTGGCGGTCTTCGAGGTTGGAGAGGATCAGCACCCCCACATCGATCTCGCCGCTGACCAGCAAATGCTCGATGTACGGGCGCTCGTCTTCCATTACGCGGATTTCCACATTGGGGTAGGCGCGTTGGAAACGGGTGAGCAGGTCGGCCAGGTAGTAGCCGGCCACCAGGCTGGTCACGCCGATGATCAATTGTCCGGCGACCTGGTCGGTGCTCTGTTGCAGGCTGCGCTTGGCGTTGTCGACGGTGGCCAGGATCAAGTGCGCCTGGCGCAGGAACTGATGACCCTGGTGGGTCAGGGTCATGCCCTTGGCGTGGCGGTTGAACAGGTTGACGCCGATTTCCTGCTCCAGTTGCTGGATCGCCAGGGTCAGTGTGGACTGGGAAATGAACGCGGTCTGCGCGGCGGCGGAGATCGAGCCGGTCTCGGCCACGGCGATGAAATGGCGGATTTGACGCAAGGTCATCATGCTGGAATTACCAGTGGGGTGTTTTTATCGATTTTCTCGAGTGTATATCGGTTTATGCGAACGGCAGTTGCAAGCTTCAAGCCGTAAGCACTGCGTTACATCTGGAAGCACTCTAGATCGGGGTTTTTTGGCGCTTAGTTTTACGCTGGGAGCCTATTGGTCCTACGAACCCTGGTGTCTGGAGGCTACGCATGAATACCCGTGGATTACTCGATCAACTGCTCAAGTCTGGTCAGGACATGTTGCAGAACAAGGCCGGTGGCCAGCGCAAATCCGACGACCAAGGTGCCCTCGGCGGGTTGCTCGGCAGTGGCGGGCTCGGCAGCTTGCTCGGCGGCGCCGGTGGTGGAGCCCTGGCGGCCGGGGCCATGGGCCTGCTGCTGGGCAATAAAAAAGCCCGCAAGTTTGGCGGCAAGGCCCTGACCTATGGCGGGTTGGCGGCATTGGGCGTGATCGCCTACAAAGCCTACGGTAACTGGCAGGCGCAACAGGCCGGCGCGCCCCAAGGCGAGCCGCAAACCATCGACCGCCTGCCGCCGGCCCAGGTCGAGCAACACAGCCAAGGCATCCTCAAGGCATTGGTGGCGGCGGCCAAGGCCGACGGGCATGTGGATGAGCGCGAGCGCGCGCTGATCGAAGGGGAGTTCACCAAGCTGGACAACGACCGCGAATTGCAAAGCTGGCTGCATGCCGAGCTGAACAAACCCCTGGACCCGGCCGATGTGGCCCGTGCCGCCAGTACCCCGGAAATGGCCGCCGAGATGTACATCGCCAGTGTGATGCTGGTGGATGAGGAAAACTTTATGGAGAAGACCTATCTGGATGAGTTGGCGCGGCAATTGAAGCTCGAGCCTGGCTTGAAGGTTGAGCTGGAAAAGCAGGTACGGCTTAACCCATAGCCACTGAGTGTATGCAAATCCAAATAATGTGAGAGGGAGTAAGCCCACTTCTCACATTTGCATTGGGAACTATCCAAGAAGTACGGTACTGAATTGCCCAATCAGGTTGCGTCGTCTCATCAGAGGCGGGGTAGTGGCAAACCCCCAGGTCTGGCCAATTCGAGTGTGATGAGGGAGCGCTCTTCTGCGGGATGCCGATAGTCTTTGAGACGACCCACCTCCAACATCACGTGGTATTTGTTTTCTACCCGCCACTCCGTCCCCAGCCCGCTGTGTCGCCTATGTTGGTATTTGATCATTGCGGTATCCAGGGTGCGGCCAGTTGCAACTTGATGAGATAGCGTTCTTCAGTGGGATTTCGAACGTCTCTGAAACGATTAACCACCAGCATTACTTGGTATTTTTTACCGGCCTGCCAAAAAGACGTACCACCCTGGTTCACGTTCCGCAAGCGGGCGCGCCATTCAGGGGTGTCGGCGAAGGGTGGACCGTCTTTTACATGAATGGGGATCCAGCCACCTTTGCGCCACTGCTCTTGCAGGTCCAGAACGACTTTGAGGGTGTCGTCGAGCAGTAGTGGTTCTACTTGAGGGGACAAGCTGAGATCCGCGACTCGCATATCGTTGTATCTAATCATAAAGAAACGAGCAGGCGGGCTTACGAATCCATACTGAGGGTCTATGAAGCGCAGGCGAGCATCAGATTTCGGTATCGCTCCCCAATAGTATCCAGCGACAGCAGGGCCGATGCTTACGTTAGATCGCTGACGCATATCCTCCCAGGGTTCGCCAAGTACCAATGCGATTTCTGGCGTACTGGTAAAGAAACGTATCATTCCCACCATTAGTGCCGAAGCAAGCAGTGTAAGGGCGGCATTCTGCCAATTCACTGTTGATAGCCTTTTCATCGGACACCCCGGCCTTCCGCGACATCTTCCAGCGCTTCTTCAATTCGATACCGTTCATCACTATTTAATAGTTTGTCGAACTGCGCCGCAGCCTTGAGCACGAAAGCCATGCGTTGATCGATATCGGCCAAGTTAGCGGCGGGGTTGTTACTGAACTCAATAGTTCGGTCATCATTAACAGCTCGGCATTGGCTTGCCAGCGTCAGTTCAATGGCTTGGGCGACACCGGACGGTATGCCTGTGACGTAGGAAAAATGGTTGCTACGCAGCAGGGCCACCAGCTTTTGGTCGGTATACATTGTCGGTTGGAGAATATTTCGTTGCTCGTGCCAAGCCAAATGCACAACACTTTCTTCAATATTGCCCGCGTCAATGGCTTCGAATGCTTGCAGGATTTCACCGTGGCTCGTACCAAACTCCAGTACGTCGTTGCCAATGGGCCACAGTACAGGCGGTTGACCATGTTCAAAAATGTTTTTGCGAGACCGTAGACAAGTCTCAAGCAACCCCAACCCCCGATCCCTATAAAACGCATGCAACGGAAATACATCCAAAAACAGTGTGGTATTCCCCATCGCCATCATCTCGTACACATGCTGATAAAGCTGCTGCACGCTCGATAACGATTCGCCCTCACCCCGCCAATCAACATTAGGCATTGGGTTATTGCGGGCGGCCTGCACGTATTCGCGCTGCCGTTGCTCGTACTCCCGCAGTTTTGCCCGCCGTTCACGCTCCTCGGCGCTGAACAACCCCCACACCCCTTTCCGGGCGCTCCTCCTCAACTGCTGCGCCGCTTCGTATTCCACCTGAATCTTCTCGATGGAGTCAGCCGCATGCAGCAAGCCACACCCCACTTGCTTGGACGCAAACGCCGCAAGGCCCGCCCACTGAAAACGGTTATCGAGCCGCCAGAGGTGGGCGTACGCGGAGTTGATAAGTCGATTGCGCAACCTGGGGTCGGCGATCAGCTTGCCGCCCGGCGCTACCACATCCTCTGCCTGCTTCTGGTAGAAGCGCCAATTGCGCTCGCAGGATGAATCGAGCACCTCGCTGAATGTCGGAGTAGTGGGCCTTGAGGCTGAGGTGGGCGTTGTTCGAGGCGTTGTCACCTGAACTTGCGAAGGACGCAATACAGGGGGCGCGGCTTTGCACTCTACCGAAGTATCTTCGGCGGTAAGGGTCTGATACCGCTCGAACTGGTCGGTGATCAGGTGAGGGGGCGGGTCGCATTTGCACAGGCAGATATCGTCCGAGAGCGCCACTTTTCGCCCCCGCGCGTACTGGCTCCGGCGCGGCCCGACACAGACGATGGTTCCCGTGGTTTTACAAGCCGGGCAAAGCACTTCGTGGCCCTCAAGTGCAATGTCGACCTGCTTGATCCTGAAGTTTTCCAAGCCGCCGACGACGGTACCGCCAGCTGTGGTCTTCGCTCCTCGGGTAATAAAATAGCGTCGCATGCCAGATATGTCCTTTTGTTAACTGGGACAAGCACGCTAGGGGAGCTAAGAAAAGCCTAATAGTCAGACGCTTCTTGGGCTGGTGTAGGTTGGTTCTGCAATAACTCACCCGGGATGTTTTTGTATTCTGTGCGCCCTCCATCAAAACCCATTGATAAATGAGGGCTTCTGCTCAGCTATACTCCCCTCCATTTGAATGGCCCTTCGAGGAAATACTGTGAAGAATTGGACCTTGCGCCAGCGAATTTTGGCGAGCTTTGCGGTCATTATCGCGATAATGCTGCTGATGGTCGTGGTGTCCTACTCACGGTTGCTGAAGATCGAAGCCAGCCAGGAATCGGTCCGCGACGATGCGGTCCCCGGGGTTTACCTCAGTTCGATGATTCGCAGCGCGTGGGTCGACAGCTATTTGCTGACTGTCGACATCATTGGCTTGCGCGACGAAAAGACCCTCACCAGTTCCGACAAGACCGACTACAAGTCTTTCGAAACGCGCATTGAACTGCTGATGGCCAGCTATGAAAAAACCGTTCATGGCCAGGCTGACCGCATGGAGTTCGATAACTTCAAGGCGTCGCACATCAACTACAACAAAGCGCTGGCCGAGGTGCTGGCTCGGATTGAGGCCAACGACCTGCCGGGGGCGAACGTGTTGCTTGAAGAGCAATTGACGCCGATCTGGACCGAAGGGCGCATGAAGCTCAACGACATCATCACTGAAAACAAGGACGTATCCGACCGGGCCACGGCGGCCATCGACGACGCGGTGCTGTCCGCCAAGATCAGCATGGCGGTGTCGCTGATCGTTGCCATCCTCGCCGCCGGCCTGTGTGGCCTGTTGTTGATGCGCGCGATCATGGCGCCGATGCATCGCATCGTCGAAATCCTCGGCGTCATGCGTACCGGTGACCTCAGCAAACGCCTGAACCTGGCGCGCAAGGACGAGTTCGGCGAGGTGGAGACCGGCTTCAACGACATGATGACCGAGCTGACTGCCCTGGTTGCCCAGGCACAGCGTTCGTCGGTGCAGGTCACCACCTCGGTCACCGAGATTGCCGCTACCTCCAAGCAGCAGCAGGCCACAGCCACTGAAACCGCGGCAACCACCACCGAAATCGGCGCCACTTCGCGGGAGATCGCGGCCACCTCCAAGGACCTGGTCCGTACCATGACCGAAGTGTCCACGGCTGCCGACCAGGCTTCGGTCGCCGCCGGTTCCGGCCAGCAGGGCCTGGCGCGCATGGAAGAGACCATGCACTCGGTGATGGGCGCCGCCGACCTGGTCAACGCCAAGCTGGCGATCCTCAATGAGAAGGCCGGCAACATCAACCAGGTGGTCGTGACGATCGTCAAGGTCGCCGACCAGACCAACCTGTTGTCCCTCAACGCGGCCATCGAGGCCGAGAAAGCCGGTGAGTACGGTCGGGGCTTTGCCGTGGTGGCCACCGAGGTACGGCGCCTGGCCGACCAGACCGCCGTGGCCACCTACGATATCGAACAGATGGTGCGCGAGATTCAGTCGGCGGTGTCCGCCGGGGTGATGGGCATGGACAAGTTCTCCGAAGAAGTGCGCCGGGGCATGTTCGAAGTGCAGCAAGTGGGCGAACAACTCTCGCAGATCATCCATCAGGTGCAGGCCCTGGCGCCGCGGGTGTTGATGGTCAACGAAGGCATGCAGGCCCAGGCCACGGGTGCCGAGCAGATCAACCACGCCCTGGTGCAACTGGGCGATGCCAGCAGCCAGACCGTCGAGTCCTTGCGCCAGGCCAGCTTTGCCATCGATGAGCTGAGCCAGGTGGCGGTCGGTCTGCGCAGCGGCGTGTCGCGTTTCAAAGTCTGATGAGCGACCTCGCGGCTAAACGCGGCGCCGTCCCGGCAGCGAAAAAGGCCTTGTTCCTGGTGTTCCACATCGGTGACGAGCGTTATGCCCTCAGGGCCACTGAGGTGGCCGAGGTGCTGCCGCGCCTGCTGCTCAAACCCATCGCCCATGCACCGCAGTGGGTCGCAGGCATCTTTGCCCATCGGGGCGCGATGGTGCCGGTTATCGACCTGAGCGCCCTGGCCTTCGGCAAACCGGCCCAGGTCCGCACCAGCACACGCTTGGTGCTGGTCAATTACCAGCCCGAACCCTGGCTCCAGGCGCGCTGGCTGGGGCTGATCCTGGAACAAGCCACGGACACCCTGCGTTGCGACCTGGGGGAGTTCAAGCCGTACGGCCTGGACAACCGCGCGGCGCCGTACCTGGGGCCGGTGCGTGAAGATGCCTTGGGCTTGATGCAGTGGATCGGCGTCAACGAATTGCTCACCGATGAAGTGCGCGCCTTGCTGTTTTCCGCCGAGCAAAGCCTATGAGCAACGACCCACGGTTTTTTGCGTTCCTGAAGCAACGCATCGGCCTGGACGTCGCTTCGGTCGGCGAGGCGATCATCGAGCGTGCCGTGCGCCAGCGTAGCCAGGTGAGCCAGGCGCAGACGGCGGATGAATATTGGCAGCACCTGCAACGTTCCCATGATGAACAGCAAGCGCTGATCGAAGCAGTGATCGTCCCCGAAACCTGGTTTTTCCGTTACCCCGAATCCTTCGCGACCCTGGCGCGGCTGGCGGTCGCCCGCCTGGCCGAGATCAAGCAAATGCGCGCATTGCGCATCCTCAGCCTGCCGTGTTCCACCGGCGAAGAGCCCTATTCGATCGCCATGGCCTTGCTCGACGCCGGGCTGGCACCGCACCAATTCAAGGTGCAAGGCATCGACGTCAGCCCGCTGTCGGTGGAGCGTGCCCGGCGCGGCGTATATGGCAAGAACTCCTTTCGGGGAGGGGACCTGACCTTTCGTGAGCGCCACTTCGTGGAGCACGCCGACGGGTTCCATATCGCCGACCGCGTACGCGAACAGGTACGCCTGCAAGTCGGTAACCTGCTCGACCCCGGATTGCTGGCGAATGAGCCCAGCTACGACTTTGTGTTCTGTCGCAACCTGCTGATCTATTTCGACCAGCCGACGCAAAAGCAAGTGTTCGACGTGCTCAAGGCCCTGACCCACGTGGACGGCGTGCTGTTTATCGGCCCGGCCGAGGGCAGCCTGCTGGGCCGCCATGGCATGCGCTCGATTGGGGTGCCGCAGTCGTTCGCCTTCAGTCGGCAGGGCGCGCCGGACCAACCGGAGCCGGCCTTTGTGCCAAGGCCCATGCCGGCGCCGCCGCGCAGTGCTGCACCGATTCCGCTCAAGCCACGCCCCTTCAGCACGGTTCGCCCCCATGGCGTGCCGATCAAGGCGCCGCCATCCGAGGCCGGTGACTTGCTCAGCCAGATCGCCACCCTGGCCAACGAGGGCAAAAGCGCCGAGGCCCGTGCGGCCTGTGAACGTTATTTGAATGCCCACCCACCGGTCGCCCAGGTGTTCTACTGGTTGGGGCTGCTCAGTGATGTGGCCGGCAGCGCCCTGGAAGCCCAGGGGTATTATCGAAAAGCCTTGTATCTGGAACCGCAGCACGCGCAGGCCTTGATGCACCTGGCTGCGTTACTCGAATCCCAGGGCGACAGCGCGGGGGCACGCCGCTTGCAGGCGCGTGCTGCCCGTAGTGAGCGAGCTGACAGTGAGTCCAAACGATGAGTAGCCCTGACGCACTCGACACCGCCGGCCTGGACCTGACCCTGGCCGACACCCAGGCCATCGATGATTGCTGGAACCGTATCGGCATCCATGGCGACAAGTCCTGCCCACTGCTGGCCGATCATATTCACTGCCGCAACTGCGCGGTGTACTCCGCCGCCGCCACGCGCTTGCTGGACCGCTACGCCCTGCAACAGGACGACCACCGCCGGGCAGCGGTCGAACTCGATCAGGATATCGTCACCCGTTCGTTGCTGATGTTCCGCCTCGGCGAAGAATGGCTGGGTATCGCCACCCGTTGCCTGGTGGAAGTGGCGCCGTTGCAACCGATTCACTCCCTGCCGCACCAGCGCTCCCGGGCGTTGCTCGGTGTGGCCAATGTGCGCGGCGCGCTGGTGGCGTGCCTGTCGCTGGTGGAACTGCTGGGCCTGGACGCCGCCGGCACCAGCGCCAGCAATGGGCGGAGCATGCCGCGCATGTTGATCATCGCCGCGCAGGATGGTCCGGTGGTGGTGCCGGTGGATGAAGTCGACGGCATCCACGCCATCGATGAGCGTACCTTGAAGGCAGCCTCGGCCTCCGGCACCCAGGCCAGCGCTCGCTTCACCCAAGGGGTGTTGCAGTGGAAAGGCCGCAGCCTGCGTTGGCTGGATGAGGCGCAATTGTTGTCTGCCGTGACCCGGAGCCTCACATGACCCCCGACCAGATGCGTGATGCCTCGCTGCTGGAACTGTTCAGCCTGGAAGCCGATGCGCAGACCCAGGTCTTGAACGCGGGCCTGCTGGCCCTGGAGCGCAACCCGACCCAAGCCGACCAGCTCGAGGCCTGCATGCGTGCCGCGCACTCGCTCAAGGGGGCCGCGCGGATTGTCGGTGTGGACGCCGGGGTCAGCGTGGCGCATGTCATGGAGGATTGCCTGGTCAGCGCCCAGGAAAGTCGCCTGTACCTGCAACCCGAGCATATCGATGCGCTGCTGCAAGGCACCGACCTGCTGATGCGCATCGCCACCCCGGGCAACACCGTGGGGCCGGCAGATATCGAGGCCTATGTGGCGTTGATGGAGCGCTTGCTCGATCCGTCGCAGCCCGTGGCGAAAGTCGCCCCACCGCCGGAGCCGGTACCGGTTCCCGCCCCTGTGGTCGAGGCGCTGCCGCCTGAACCCGAGCCCGCGCCGCCTGTTATCGGCGAGCCACCGCGCCACAACAAACGCATGACCGAAGGGGGCGAGCGGGTATTGCGGGTCACCGCCGAGCGCCTGAACAGCCTGTTGGACCTGTCCAGCAAATCCCTGGTGGAAACCCAGCGGCTCAAGCCTTACCTGGCCAGCCTGCAACGCCTCAAGCGGATCCAGAGCAACAGTGCGCGCGCCCTGGACCATCTCGATGGCCACCTCAAGCCCCTCGGCTTGCCCCTCGAAGCCCTGGAAGCCCTGGCTGACACCCGGCGCCTGTTGAGTGAAGCCCAGGCCCTGCTCGCAGAAAAAACCGCCGAGCTGGATGAGTTCGGCTGGCAGGCCGGGCAACGCGCCCAAGTGCTCTACGACACCGCGTTGGCCTGTCGCATGCGCCCGTTCGCCGATGTGCTGGCCGGGCAGGTGCGCATGGTGCGCGACCTCGGCCGCAGCCTGGGCAAGCAGGTGCGCCTGGAAATCGAGGGCGAAAAAACCCAGGTCGACCGCGACGTGCTGGAAAAGCTCGAAGCGCCGCTGACCCATCTGCTGCGCAATGCCGTCGACCATGGCATTGAACTGCCCGAACAGCGCCTGCTCGCGGGCAAGCCGGCAGAGGGCTTGATCCGCCTGCGCGCGTCCCATCAGGCTGGGCTGTTGGTGCTGGAGTTAAGCGACGACGGCAGTGGCGTCGACCTCGAGCGTCTGCGCGCCACCATCGTCGATCGGCACCTGGCCCCGCTGGACACCGCCCTGCGCCTAAGCGAAGAAGAACTGCTGACGTTCCTGTTCCTGCCGGGCTTCAGCCTGCGGGACAAGGTCACCGAGGTGTCCGGGCGCGGGGTCGGCCTGGACGCGGTGCAGCATATGGTGCGCCAATTGCGGGGTGCGGTGGTGCTGGAGCAGACGCCGGGGCAGGGCAGTCGTTTCCACCTCGAAGTGCCGTTGACCCTGTCGGTGGTGCGCAGCCTGGTGGTGGAAGTCGGCGAAGAAGCCTATGCCTTTCCGCTGGCCCACATCGAGCGCATGTGCGACCTGGCCCCCGACGACATTGTGCAACTGGAAGGGCGCCAGCACTTCTGGCACGAAGGCCGGCATGTCGGCCTGGTCGCGGCCAGCCAGTTGCTGCAGCGCCCGCCGGGGCAAAGCAATGACGAAACCCTGAAGGTGGTGGTGATTCGCGAGCGCGATGCGGTGTACGGCATTGCCGTGGAGCGTTTTGTCGGCGAGCGCACCCTGGTGGTGTTGCCGCTGGATGATCGCCTGGGCAAGGTCCAGGATATTTCTGCCGGCGCCTTGCTGGACGATGGCTCGGTCGTCTTGATCGTCGATGTCGAAGACATGCTGCGTTCGGTGGACAAACTGCTCAACACCGGCCGCCTGGAGCGTATCGCCCGGCGCAGCCAGCAGGCCACCGAAGCGCCACGCAAGCGGGTGCTGGTGGTCGACGACTCGCTCACCGTGCGCGAGTTGCAACGCAAATTGCTGCTCAATCGCGGTTATGAAGTGGCCGTGGCGGTCGATGGCATGGACGGCTGGAACGCCTTGCGCTCGGAAGACTTTGACCTGCTGATCACTGACATTGATATGCCTCGCATGGACGGTATTGAATTGGTCACACTCCTGCGGCGTGACACGCGCTTGCAATCGTTGCCGGTGATGGTGGTGTCGTACAAGGATCGCGAAGAGGACCGACGTCGGGGACTGGACGCTGGCGCCGACTATTATTTGGCCAAAGCCAGCTTTCACGACGACGCCCTGTTGGACGCCGTGGTGGAACTGATTGGAGGGGCCCGGGCATGAGGATTGCGATCGTCAATGACATGCCCATGGCCGTGGAAGCCCTGCGCCGTGCCTTGAGTTTCGAGCCCGCGCACCAGGTGGTGTGGGTTGCCAGCAATGGCCTCGAAGCGGTGCAGCGCTGCGCCGAACTGACGCCGGACCTGATCCTGATGGACCTGATCATGCCAGTGATGGACGGTGTGGAGGCCACCCGGCGGATCATGGCCGAGACCCCGTGCGCGATCGTGATCGTCACGGTCGACCGCCAGGCCAATGTCAGTCGTGTGTTCGAGGCCATGGGCCATGGTGCCCTGGATGTGGTGGATACACCGGCGCTCGGCGTGGGCAACCCCAAGGACGCGGCGGCGCCGTTGTTGCGCAAGATCCTCAATATTGGCTGGCTGATTGGCCAGCGTGGCAGCCGCGTACGCGCCGAAACCGCAGCCCCGCGCAGCACCGGCAAACGCCAGAGCCTGGTGGCGATCGGTTCCTCGGCCGGTGGGCCGGCTGCCCTGGAAATCCTCCTCAAGGGCTTGCCCCAGGACTTTCCCGCCGCCATTGTGCTGGTGCAGCATGTGGACCAGGTGTTCGCCGCCGGTATGGCCGAGTGGTTGAGCAGCGCCTCCGGCCTGCCGGTGCGCCTGGCACGCGAAGGCGAGCCGCCACAAAGCGGCGTGGTGCTGCTGGCCGGCACCAACCACCATATACGCCTGTTGAAAAATGGCACGCTGGCCTATACCGCAGAGCCGGTGAACGAAATTTACCGGCCGTCCATCGACGTGTTTTTCGAAAGCGTCGCCAGCCACTGGAATGGTGATGCCGTCGGCGTATTGCTGACCGGCATGGGCCGTGACGGAGCCCAGGGCCTCAAATTGATGCGTGAACAAGGATATTTGACCATCGCCCAGGACCAGCAGAGTTCGGCGGTGTATGGCATGCCCAAAGCGGCGGCGGCGATTGATGCTGCTGTTGAAATTCGCCCATTGGATAGAATTGCGCCCCGATTGCTGGAGGTGTTTGCAAAATGATCCGTACCTCCGGCTGCTGGTTTGCAGGCAGTAATTCAGGTGACTGCACATGAATGACTTACAGATCGACGACATCAAGACCGACGAAAACGCCGCCATGGTGTTGCTGGTCGACGACCAGGCGATGATCGGTGAAGCCGTACGACGCGGCCTGGCCCACGAAGAAAACATCGACTTCCACTTCTGTGCCGATCCGCACCAGGCGATTGCCCAGGCGATCCGCATCAAGCCCACGGTGATCCTGCAGGACCTGGTGATGCCCGGCCTGGATGGCCTGACCCTGGTGCGCGAATACCGCAACCACCCGGCCACGCAAAACATTCCGATCATTGTGCTTTCCACCAAGGAAGACCCCCTGATCAAGAGCGCGGCGTTCTCGGCCGGGGCCAATGATTACCTGGTCAAGCTGCCGGACAATATCGAACTGGTGGCGCGTATTCGCTACCACTCGCGCTCGTACATGACGTTGCTGCAGCGTGATGCGGCGTACCGCGCACTGCGGGTCAGCCAGCAACAGTTGCTGGACACCAACCTGGTGTTGCAGCGCCTGATGAACTCCGACGGCCTCACCGGCCTGTCCAACCGCCGCCACTTCGACGAATACCTGGAACTGGAGTGGCGTCGCGCCTTGCGCGACCAGACCCAGTTGTCACTGCTGATGATCGATGTGGATTTCTTCAAGACCTACAACGACAGCTTTGGCCACGTCGAAGGCGACGAAGCCTTGCGCAAGGTCGCCGCCAGCATCCGCGAGGCCAGCAGCCGCCCTTCGGACTTGCCGGCGCGCTATGGTGGTGAAGAATTCGCCCTGGTGCTGCCCAACACCTCGCCCGGTGGTGCGCGGTTAGTAGCAGAAAAGCTACGCATGGCCGTCGCTGCCCTGAAAATCCCCCATATCGCTCCGACTGAAGGCTCCAGCCTGACCATCAGCATCGGTCTGTCGACCATGACGCCCGTGCAAGGCACCGATTGCCGACAACTGATCATGGCGGCGGACAAGGGGTTGTATACGGCCAAGCATAACGGGCGTAACCAGGTGTGCATCGAGTGACCTGAGGCCGCAACCGATCAAAATGTGTGAGAGGGCGCGCGCCCTCCCACATTTAACCCTGCGTAGTCTGCCTTTTCGCCAAGCGGACTGCCGTTTGCACCCGTTTGCCGTTATACTCGCCGGCTTTCAAAAGTTCGCCAACGAGTGCTGCCCGCCATGGAAATCAACCCGATCCTTAACACCATCAAGGACCTGTCCGAGCGCTCCGAAACTATTCGGGGGTATCTTTGACTACGATCAAAAGCATGAGCGTCTGACCGAAGTCAATCGCGAGCTTGAAGATCCGAGTGTCTGGAACAAACCTGAATACGCCCAGGAACTGGGCCGCGAGCGTTCTGCGCTGGCGCAGATCGTCGATACCCTCGACGAGTTGAACACCGGTCTGGCCGATTGCCGCGACCTGCTGGACATGGCCGTCGAAGAGAACGACGAAGGCGCAGTGGGCGATGTCGTCGCCGAGCTGGCCCGTCTCGAGGAAAACCTCGCCAAGCTTGAATTCCGCCGCATGTTCAGCCACGAGATGGACCCGAACAACGCCTACCTGGATATCCAGGCCGGTTCCGGCGGCACCGAAGCCCAGGACTGGGCCAACATCCTGTTGCGCATGTACCTGCGCTGGGCCGACAAGCGCGGTTTCGACGCCACCATCATGGAACTGTCGGCCGGTGAAGTCGCGGGTATCAAGGGCGCGACCGTGCACATCAAGGGTGAATACGCCTTTGGCTGGCTGCGTACCGAGATCGGCGTACACCGCCTGGTGCGCAAGAGCCCGTTCGACTCCGGCAACCGTCGCCACACCTCGTTCTGCGCAGTGTTCGTCTCGCCCGAGATCGATGACAAGGTGGAAATCGAGATCAACCCGGCCGACCTGCGGATCGACACCTACCGCTCCTCCGGTGCCGGTGGCCAGCACGTAAACACCACCGACTCGGCTGTCCGTATTACCCACGTCCCGACCAACACCGTGGTCAGTTGCCAGAACGAACGTTCCCAGCACGCGAACAAGGACACCGCCATGAAAATGCTGCGGGCCAAGTTGTACGAGCAGGAAATGCAGAAGCGCAACGCCGCTTCCCAGGCGCTGGAAGACACCAAGTCGGATATCGGCTGGGGCCACCAGATCCGTTCTTATGTGCTTGATGCGTCGCGGATCAAGGATTTGCGCACTAACATCGAACGCAGTGACTGCGACAAGGTGCTCGACGGCGATATCGACGAATACCTGGAAGCCAGCCTGAAATCGGGGCTGTAAACCGTCAGCCCGACCTCAAGTCCCCCGTCATTGGCGGGGGCAACGAACCTGTGATGGAAAATCTAAAGACATGAGCGACCAACAACTCGACCCGCAAGCCCTGCAACAGGAAGAAAACTCCCTGATCGCCCTGCGCAAGGAAAAGCTTGCTGCCGAGCGCGCCAAGGGCAACGCCTTCCCCAACGACTTCCGTCGCGATGCCTACTGCGAAGACTTGCAGAAGCAATACGCGGACAAGACCAAGGAAGAGCTGGCAGAGGCTGCGATCCCGGTCAAGGTGGCAGGTCGCATCATGCTCAACCGCGGCTCGTTCATGGTGATCCAGGACATGTCCGGGCGCATCCAGGTCTACGTCAACCGCAAGACACTGTCGGAAGAAACCCTGGCCGCCGTGAAAACCTGGGATCTGGGCGACATCATCGCCGCCGAAGGCACCCTGGCCCGTTCCGGCAAGGGCGACCTGTACGTTGAAATGACCAGCGTGCGCCTGCTGACCAAATCCCTGCGCCCGCTGCCGGACAAGCACCACGGTCTGTCCGACACCGAGCAGCGTTACCGCCAGCGCTACGTTGACCTGATCGTCAACGAAGATGTGCGCCATACCTTCCGCGTGCGTTCGCAAGTGATTGCCCACACCCGCGCCTTCCTGATGAAGCGTGACTTCCTGGAAGTGGAAACCCCGATGCTGCAAACCATCCCCGGTGGTGCCGCAGCCAAGCCGTTCGAAACCCACCACAACGCGCTGGACATGGAAATGTTCCTGCGCATTGCGCCTGAGCTGTACCTCAAGCGGCTTGTTGTTGGCGGGTTCGAAAAGGTGTTCGAGATCAACCGCAACTTCCGTAACGAAGGCGTCTCGACGCGTCACAACCCTGAATTCACCATGTTGGAGTTCTACCAGGCCTACGCCGACTACGAAGACAACATGGACCTGACCGAAGAGCTGTTCCGCGAGCTGGCGCAACTGGTCCTGGGCAGCACCGACGTGCCATACGGCGACAAGGTGTTCCATTTCGGCGAGCCGTTCGTGCGCCTGTCGGTATTCGATTCGATCCTCAAGTACAACCCTGAGCTGACCGCCGACGACCTGACCGACATTGACAAGGCCCGTGCCATCGCCAAGAAAGCCGGGGCCAAGGTGCTGGGCTTCGAAGGCCTGGGCAAGCTGCAGGTAATGATTTTCGAAGAGCTGGTGGAGCACAAGCTGGAACAGCCGCACTTCATTACCCAGTACCCGTTCGAAGTGTCGCCGTTGGCCCGTCGCAACGATGACAACCCGAACGTCACGGACCGTTTCGAACTGTTCATCGGCGGTCGCGAAATCGCCAACGCCTATTCCGAGCTCAATGACGCGGAAGACCAGGCCGAGCGCTTCATGGCGCAGGTGGCCGACAAGGATGCCGGTGACGACGAAGCCATGCACTACGACGCAGACTTCGTGCGTGCCCTGGAATACGGCATGCCGCCAACGGCCGGTGAAGGCATTGGGATCGACCGCCTGGTGATGTTGTTGACCAACTCGCCGTCGATCCGCGATGTGATCCTGTTCCCGCATATGCGGCCACAAGCGTAACCGTAGCGAAATCCGAAGCCGCCTTTTATAAGGCGGCTTTTTTATGGGGCGTCTATAAGCGTCAAGCAAACAGCGCCAGGTTTTTGAACTGTTCAAGGATGTGTGTCGTGAACCGCGTAACCGCTCAAGAAGGCGCCGCCGGCATTGCCGCTGCCGTGGCTGAAAGCGTCCAGTACCAGGGCCGCAAGGCCAGCCGTCGGGGCAGCGAGCAACGCAGGCAAGACATTCTCGATGCGGCCATGCGCATCGTGGTGCGTGAGGGCGTGCGTGCCGTGCGTCACCGCGCGGTGGCGGCGGAGGCGGGCGTGCCGCTGTCGGCCACCACTTACTACTTCAAGGATATCGACGACCTGCTCACCGATACCTTCGCTCAATACGTTGAACGCAGTGCCGCCTTCATGGGCAAGCTGTGGGTACGTAACGAAGGTTTGTTGCGCGAGATGGTTGCCTACGGCGATGGCAGCCCGCAGTCACGCTCGCAACTGGCGGACGACATCGCGCGGTTGACTGCCGACTACGTGCAGCGCCAACTGACCAACCGTCGTGAGTACCTGATGGCCGAGCAGGCGTTTCGCCAGGAGGCCCTGCTCAACCCGCGCCTGGCTGAGCTGGTGCGTTCCCACCAGCAGATCCTGTTGCAGGGCACCGGGCAGTTTTTTCAGGTATTGGGCTCGCGTGAGCCGCAACAGGATGCCAAAGTGTTGACGGCGATAATCGGTCGGATGGAATATCAGGGCCTGCTTGGCGGGCCAGAGCCTCTGGCCGCTGAAGAGATGCTTGAGATTCTCAAGCGTTACATGCATTTGGTGTTGGCCTCGGTCTGACACCGGGGGATGTTTGATGAATGCCTGGCGTGTCGCGGTAATCGCCTTGTCCTTCCTGCTGCTCAGCGGTTGCCTGGTGACCTTCAAGGATCCGCTGCCGACCCGTGAGGCGGCACCGGAGGCCCTGTTGGGCCAGTGGGCCAGCAAGAACGCCTGGGGCGAACCTCTCAACCTGCGCATCACCCGTGCCGGCGAACACCGTTACAAGGCCGTGAGCTACCCTACAGCCAAGCCCGGCCAGCGTGATGAATACCTGTTCAGCGTGTCGCGCCATGGCAATCGTTGGTACCTGTCGGCACCGTTGCCCGCCAAGTTCGGTGGGCATTACTTCCTGGCAGGGTTCGAGTTCGACGAAAAGCACGAATTGGTGGTCTATAACCTCGACCTTGAGCAAATTCACCAAGCGATAGGCCAGCATGCCTTGCATGGCAGCACCGTGGACACCGTCGAGGGCCCCGGCGTGCAGGTGGACAGCCCCATGGACCAGGTATTTGCGTACCTGGATGACCCGGCCAATGCCGATGTGTTTGTGGAAGCCGTGCGCTACCGGCGCGTGGGCAAATAACGTTTAAAGGGGAAGCACCGGGTGGACGATTACCAGCAGACGATACGCACCTTGTCTGATCGCATTGTGCTGGCGCAAACACCGATCCGCGTCCTCGACGCCGTGAAATGGGACGAGAACATTCGCCAGGGGTTCCTCAAGGCCAAGGGCAAGGCCATGCCCGCCGTGGACCGCGACTACTACCTGAATCGCCCGCTGTCGTTCGATTCCAGCGCGGTCAAGCTGGAGTTCCAGAACATCGAGCGCGATATCACCCGCCGCCTCGGCCAGTTCAGCCCGGTGGGGCAGATCATGCGTCGCATGTGCCGCGAATACCGCATGGTGGTGCGTATGCTCGAGGCCCGTGGCACCGAGGATTTCGGCCTGATTTCCCAGGAACTGTACGGTGCCGCTTCCGATGCCTTCCATGCCGGTGACCCGACCCTGGCCGACCTGGGCCTGATGCTCTCCGACTACCTGAACAATATCGATGGCCGTGGCGACCTCAAGGACGAGGCCAAGACCCTTACCGCCAAGGATGCCGTGGCGTTGCTGCAAACGCGCTTGAACAAGGTGTTTGGCGAGGCCGAAGAAACCATCCGCGTCTTCGAGTCCGACGGGATCGTCGCCGACGCGGCGGCAGGCGCCGACTACATCAAGATCCGCGCCGATGCGATGTTCAATGAGCGTGATGTGCGTGCCCTCGAAGTGCATGAGGGCCTGGTGCACGTCGGCACCACCCTCAATGGCCAGAACCAGCCGATCTGCACCTTCCTGTCCAAGGGCCCGCCGTCTTCCACCGTGACCCAGGAAGGCCTGGCGATCCTGATGGAGATCATCACGTTTGCCTCCTACCCGAGCCGCCTGCGCAAACTGACCAACCGCACCCGCGCCATCCATATGGTGGAGGAGGGCGCCGATTTCCTGCAGGTGTTCGAGTTCTTCCGCGAGCAAGGCTTTGAAATGGCTGAGAGCTATGGCAACGCCAGCCGGGTGTTCCGTGGTTCGGTGCCTGATGGCCTGCCGTTTACCAAGGATTTGTCCTACCTCAAGGGCTTTATCATGGTCTACAACTACATCCAGCTGGCCGTGCGCAAAGGCAAGCTGGAACAAGTGCCGCTGCTGTTCTGCGGCAAGACCACCCTGGAAGACATGCGTACCTTGCGCCAACTGGTCGACGAAGGCCTGGTGGTGCCACCCAAGTACCTGCCCGAGCAGTTCCGCGACATGAACGCGCTGGCGGCGTGGATGTGCTTCTCCAACTTCCTCAACCACCTGAGCCTGGACCGGATCGAGGCGGATTACTCGAATATCCTGTAAAGGATGTACTGACGAAGCCGGCTCGAGAATCTGTGAGGGGCGGTGCGACGATTCGACTATCAGCGAGGCTTCAACGGATGAGAATCCTCGGCATTCTTTGCCTGCTACTCACATTGAGCGGTTGCAGCTCCTTGTTGTTCTATCCCGAGCCCGGCCTGCCGTTCACGCCGGAAAAAGCTCATCTGCCATATCGCGACGTCACCCTCACCACGGCCGACGGGGTCAAGCTGCACGCCTGGTGGCTGCCGGCCAAGCCCGGTGTGCCGCTCAAGGGCACCGTGCTACACCTGCACGGCAATGGCGGCAACCTGGCCTGGCACCTCGGTGGCAGTTGGTGGTTACCCGAGCAGGGCTATCAAGTGCTGCTGCTGGACTATCGCGGCTATGGGCTGTCCGAAGGCAAGCCCTCGTTGCCGGCGATCTATCAGGACCTGGATGCCGCCTTCGGTTGGATCGACAAGGCGCCCGAAACCCAGGCCCAACCCTTGATCGTCCTTGGCCAAAGCTTGGGCGGCGCACTGGCGGTGCATTACCTGGCTGTCCACCCGGAGCGTCAGGCCCGGCTCAAGGCCCTGGTACTGGATGGCGTGCCGGCCAGTTATCGTGACGTAGGACAATTCGCCCTGAGCACCTCCTGGTTAACATGGCCGTTTCAGGTGCCGTTGTCCTGGCTGGTGCCAGACGGCGATAGCGCGATCCATGCGATGCCCAAGCTGACCGGTGTACCGAAATTGCTATTCCACAGCCTGGATGACCCGATCGTGCCGCTGTCCAATGGCATCCGCCTGTATCAGGCCGCGCCGCCGCCGAGGGTGCTGCAACTGACCCGAGGTGGGCATGTGCAGACCTTTGCCGACAAGACCTGGCAAACCGTGATGCTGCGCTACCTGGATGACCCGCAGCACTTCAATGGCCTGCGGCGCCTCGGCGAAATTCCGAACTACCCCATTCCTAAAGTTGACTCATCAGAGAGCCCGCAATGAGCGAAGAACGCAACATGATCCCGCTGATTCTCACTGGCATCGGCACTATCATCGGCACCGTCGGCTGCCTGTGGTACTACGGCTACCTGCACTTCGCCAAGCCGGAAGATGCGTTGCTGCTCAGTGACTTCACCATGCTCAAGACCGTGCCGGGCGAGGACTACAAGATCTCCCTGACCCCGGCCGCCCAGGTGGCGCAGTGCGTCGATGGCGTGTTGGTACTGTTTGATACCGAACAAAAAGGCCTGACGGGTGTATTGGTGAATAGCAAGAAACAGGCGGTGCGTTGCATGGGCCAGGAAACGCCACAGTTGCAGGAGTAGGGCCGAAATCTGCTGCCACCGTGTGAGAAACCGGCTTGGAGCGCTAGGAGCAAGAGCCCAAGTAAACCGCAGGTTTATAGTTCAAGGCATGTCAGAACCGAGAGTCGCTGGAACCATTTACAGTCGATTACCACAGATTTCGGACTGATCAGCGTCGCTGAATCGGTTCGTTCTAATTCATTAATCCGGAGTCGACTATATGAGCATAGGTGGTGTTGGCGGCAATTCTCCAATGGACGGTGTCGGTTCCCAGGGCAGTGGTTCGGGCCAAAATGAACTCGGCGCGCTCAAACAGCAGGCTGAGGCACTGAAAAAGCAGATTGAAGCGATGCAAAGCCAGGGAGGTGGGGGCGCCGAAGGAGGTGGCGAACTTGATGAACTGAAGAAACTGCTCAAGGAGCTGATGGAAAAGATCGAGAAGCTGCAAGGCGGCCAAGGCGCCGATGGAAACAAGTCTGGTGCAGAGGGTGATTCAGGGAAAGTCCAGGCGACGGTTGAGCAGAGTAAAGTGTCGATCGATTTCTGATAAATGTATCGTCACCAAGAACCCCGCCTATTGGCGGGGTTCTTTATGCTGCGTCAGACGATCAGTAGGCGACGGACGAGCGCGGCTTGACCGGCTGGTTATCGTTGGAGATGGTCACTTCAACGCGGCGGTTCATGGCGCGGCCCGACACGCTGCCGTTATCGGCAACCGGGTATTCCTTTCCGTAGCCGGTGGTCACGATGCGGCGTGGGTCAACGCCCATCTTGATCAGCGCAACCTGCACCGAAGCGGCACGGCGCTCCGACAGGCTCTGGTTGTAGGCATCACTGCCGGTGCTGTCTGTATAACCTTCGACGATCACCTGGCGATCCGGGTTTTCCTGAAGGAACTGAGCCAGCTTGTTGATGTTGACCAGGCCGCTGGCCTTCAGGTCGGCCTTGTTGGTAGCGAACAGCACATCACCAAAGGTCACCAGGGTGCCGCGCTCGGTTTGCTTGGCGTTCAAGCTGTCCTGAAGTTGCTTGATCTGTGCATCACGGGCTTCGAGCAGTGCACGGGCACGTTCGTCTCCAGCGTTTTTCAGCTTGGCTTCGGATTCGCGCAGCGCGATGGTGTCTTTGGCCACTTCAACGCGCTGGTTGGTCAGGTAGGCCAGTTGGTCAACTTTCTTTTGGTCTTCCTTGTCGCGGTAAGCCTTGTCGGCTTTGTCCAGCCAATCCTGGGCGTCCTTGGTTTCCAGGGCCGCTACTTTGGTGGCATTCGGGTTGGCTTGCAGGGCCGAGAAATTGGTCCGTGCGTTTTCCAGGTTCGCGTTTGGCGGGGTGGAGCAGGCCGCCAGGGCAACGCTCATCGCCAGCAGGGCAGGGATCATCAATTGTTTACGCATAGTCGTGTCGTCCTTTCAATTCGATATCGGGTGCAATGCAATCAGGTGCGGCGCTTTATTTCTGCTGGATAGCAGCCGGGCGCATGCCTTCCTGACGCAGCTCCTGAACAGCTTTCTGGGAATCCTTCACAGCCTGTTCGGCCTTGGCGGCCTGGGCTTTACGCTCGGCGACGCGAGCGTCCCACTCAGCTTGTTCGGCCAGGCGACGGGCTTCGTCGTAGTTTTTGTCGTGCATAGCGATCTCGGCTTGCTTGAGCTTGTCCTGGGCCGATTTCATTTCAACTGCTGCGTACTCGGTGCCGCCGGCGCTGACTGCGCTGTTTACCGCGGACTGAGTCACCGCGTATTGCTCGGTTGGCGGGTTGCCGGCGCAGCCAGCCAGAACGAAGCTGGTGCCGATCGCCAGCGCGGCCAATTTAAGCCCGCGCAGGTGGTTAAACGAGGATTTGGCTGTGCTGGTCTTCATCGTCTTCAACTCCATTGGATAACTCCTGAAAAACATCAAAATCCATGTCACTGGTCAGTGGTTGCGGCGGCTGGCGGTAAAGCAACCAGCGCCCTTTCAAACGACTGTTCCAAGTGATGGCTTACTGGTTGTGACCGGAGGCTTTTTTCAAAAGTTCAGACGAGATGGCTATTTGCCTAAAAATAAATCTGACCGATTGGTCAGCGAATAAAAGATGGAACTTTTGCCGCGCGCAGGGGTACGCCGAGCCTCTGAGAGGCCCGGAATACCGGGGTTAAACGGGGGCGGAAAGGAGGGAGCTCAGTGCTTCTGCTCGTCGGTACTGGCCGACAAATCGTGCAGATAGCGTCGCGATAGACTCAGGAAGCGCGGGGTCGGGCCGACGTCTTCGTACAGCGGATCGCCCTCTTCATCGGTGGCAATCACATGCTGGCCCTTGATGTAGGGAAAGCTGGCTTCCAGCTCTTCGAGGGCGGCACCGATCAGCTCGCCGAGCAGTTCTTCGGTGTTGCGCTTGGGGTACATTTCGGCAATGGCCGCCAGCCTTGCGGCGGCCTCCACATCCAGATGGATCGCATATTCGGTCTTGGTCAAGCGACCCTTGGCGTTCTCTTCCCAATGCTGGGCCAGTTCTCGAATTTTCATGGCAACCTCAATAAAGCCTGCGGTAGCGGGCGGTGATGAGTGACCAGTCGCTCGCATGGATAACGCGACGACTCACAGTTGAGACTAGCTGCAAGTCACAAGGTTTAAAGTCTTGTCATAAAACCAGGCTGGCGGCACTCTGACAGATCTGCGCGTCCCGGATTTCTGGCTGGAGATTGGCTGATGAGTGATATCGATGCACGCTTGCGCGAGGATGTTCACCTGCTGGGTGAGCTGTTGGGCAATACCATTCGAGAGCAGTACGGCGATGATTTTCTCGCCAAGATCGAGCAGATCCGCAAAGGAGCCAAGGCTGACCGGCGCGGCGCCGTCTCGGATAAAACGGCTGGCGATGAACTGAGCAGCAGCTTGAACCAGTTGCAGGAAGACGAACTGCTGCCCGTCGCCCGGGCCTTCAACCAGTTCCTCAACCTGGCCAATATTGCCGAGCAGTACCAATTGATTCATCGGCGCGATGAGTCGCAACCGGCGCCCTTCGAAGCACGCGTATTGCCGGAGTTGCTGGCCCGCCTGCAACGCGAAGGCCACAGCAACGAGTCGCTGGCCCGCCAATTGGGGCGCCTGGAAATCGAGCTGGTGCTCACCGCCCACCCCACTGAAGTGGCGCGGCGCACCCTGATCCAGAAATACGATGCGATCGCCGCGCAACTGGCGCTGCAGGATCACCGCGACCTCACCACGGCCGAGCGCGAGCAGATTCGCGAGCGCCTGCAGCGGTTGATCGCCGAAGCCTGGCACACCGAAGAAATCCGCCGCACCCGGCCCACTCCGGTGGACGAGGCCAAATGGGGTTTTGCGGTGATCGAGCATTCGCTTTGGCATGCGATCCCCAATTACCTGCGCAAGGCCGACCATGCGCTGCATGCGGCTACAGGCCTGCACTTGCCACTGGAAGCCGCGCCGATCCGCTTTGCGTCCTGGATGGGCGGCGACCGTGACGGCAACCCGAATGTCACCGCGCCGGTCACCCGTGAAGTGCTATTGCTGGCCCGCTGGATGGCCGCCGACCTGTATCTGCGCGATATCGATCAATTGGCCTCGGAACTGTCGATGCAGCACGCCAGCCCGGCGTTGCAAGCCAAGGTCGGTGACAGCGTCGAACCCTATCGGGCGTTGCTCAAGCAACTGCGTGACCGCTTGCGCGCGACCCGCAGTTGGGCCCAGGCCTCGCTGACTGTCGCCACCCCGGCGAGCGCAGACGTGTTGCAACACAACCGTGACCTGCTCGAGCCGCTGGAGCTTTGTTACCAGTCGCTGCATGAATGCGGCATGGGCGTGATTGCTGATGGCCCATTGCTCGATTGCCTGCGTCGTGCGGTCACCTTCGGCCTGTTCCTGGTCCGCCTGGACGTGCGCCAGGACTCCAGTCGGCATACGGCGGCCATGACCGAGATCACCGATTACCTTGGCCTGGGTCGTTACGAAGACTGGAATGAGGAGATGCGCATCAGCTTCCTCATGAAAGAGCTGGCCAACCGTCGCCCCCTGTTGCCGGGCTATTTCAAGCCGTCGGCGGACACGGCCGAAGTGTTGAATACCTGCAAGGAGGTCGCCGCCGCACCGGCCGCCTCCCTGGGTTCGTACGTCATCTCCATGGCAGGGGCCGCCTCGGATGTGCTGGCGGTGCAACTGTTGCTTAAAGAGTCGGGCGTGCAACGGCCGATGCGGGTGGTGCCGCTGTTCGAAACCCTGGCCGACCTGGATAACGCGGGCCCGGTGATCGAGCAACTGTTGCTGTTGCCGGGTTACCGCGCACGGTTGCAGGGCCCGCAGGAAGTCATGATCGGTTACTCGGACTCAGCCAAGGATGCCGGCACCACTGCCGCTGCCTGGGCGCAGTACCGTGCCCAGGAACGCTTGGTGGATATCTGCCGTGAGCAACAGGTGGAACTGCTGTTGTTCCACGGTCGCGGTGGCACCGTGGGCCGTGGCGGCGGCCCGGCCCACGCGGCGATCCTGTCGCAGCCACCGGGGTCGGTGGCGGGGCGTTTCCGTACCACCGAACAAGGGGAAATGATCCGTTTCAAATTCGGCCTCCCAGACATTGCCGAGCAGAACCTCAATCTCTATCTGGCTGCCGTGTTGGAAGCGACACTGCTGCCACCGCCGCCACCGGAGCCGGCGTGGCGGCATTTGATGGATGAATTGGCGGCAGACGGTGTCAGCGCCTATCGCGCCGTAGTGCGGGAAAATCCGCAGTTCGTCGAGTACTTCCGCCAGTCGACGCCGGAGCAGGAACTCGGTCGCTTGCCTCTGGGCAGCCGCCCGGCCAAGCGCCGTGCCGGTGGTATTGAAAGCCTGCGGGCGATTCCGTGGATCTTTGGCTGGACCCAGACCCGCCTGATGTTGCCCGCCTGGCTGGGCTGGGAAGCGGCCCTGAGCAAGGCGCTGGAGCGTGGCGAAGGCGAACTGCTGGGGCAAATGCGCGAGCAGTGGCCGTTCTTCCGCACCCGCATCGATATGTTGGAAATGGTGCTGGCCAAGGCCGATGCCGACATCGCGCGGCTGTATGACGAGCGCCTGGTGCAGCCGGACCTGCTGCCATTGGGTGCGCATTTACGCGACCTATTGTCGCAGGCGTGCCAGGTGGTACTTGGCCTGACTGGCCAGTCGCAACTGCTGGCGCATAGCCCCGACACCCTGGAGTTCATCCGCCTGCGCAATACCTACCTGGACCCTTTGCACCTGTTGCAGGCCGAACTGCTGGCACGCTCCCGTCAACAGGAAGCGGCGCAGGACAGCCCTCTGGAACAAGCGCTGCTGGTGTCCGTGGCCGGTATCGCCGCCGGGTTGCGTAACACCGGCTGAGGTTTTTTGCGCGTTCTCGACGCCTTGCCGGTAAACCGTGACGACCGCCCTGAACGGGCGGTCGTTGTTTGAGCGGCCGGGTTGCACCCAGGCACACCCTACCTATGACGTATGCGCGGCGCGGGTTCCTCCGACTTTTGGCGGCTTGTGTGGTTAGGGCCTGCTGTGTATCTTGATCAGCCTTTGGCCGTTTGGGCGGCTTGGGCCCATATTTTTATGAGCCATATTTTTACGAGATTGGCCCCACGCGGCGAATCCGAGCGTCATCTCTATAAAAAATTGAGGAGCACATCGATGCGCGTCATTCTGCTGGGAGCTCCCGGGGCCGGTAAAGGTACTCAGGCAAAGTTCATCACTGAAAAATTTGGCATTCCACAAATCTCCACCGGTGACATGCTGCGCGCTGCGGTAAAAGCAGGCACCGAGCTGGGCGTTAAAGCCAAAAGCATCATGGATGCCGGTGGCCTGGTGTCCGATGACCTGATCATCGCATTGGTCAAGGACCGTATCGCGCAACCTGACTGCGCCAAGGGTTTCCTGTTCGACGGCTTCCCGCGCACCATTCCCCAGGCTGAAGCCCTGGTGACGGCTGGTGTCGAGTTGGACGCCGTGGTCGAAATCGCGGTTGAAGATGAAGAAATCGTCCAGCGTATTGCTGGTCGTCGCGTTCACGAAGCCTCGGGGCGCGTGTACCACACCGTCTACAACCCGCCGAAAGTGGCAGGCAAGGACGATGTCACCGGTGAAGACCTGGTGCAGCGCAAGGACGACACCGAAGAAACCGTGCGTCATCGCCTGTCCGTCTACCATTCCCAGACCAAGCCGCTGGTGGATTTTTACCAGAAGCTGTCGGCTGCCCAAGGCAAGCCGAAGTACAGCCATATCCCTGGCGTTGGCTCGGTTGAAGCCATCACCGCCAAGGTGCTGCAAGCACTGAGCTGATCAAGTGATCGGCTTCATCGACAACGGCCCGCTTGCGGGCCGTTGTTGTTTATACTGGCGCACTTTTTTTCGACTTGGACACCGACACCGATGAGCACCCTGCTGGCCCTGGACACCGCGACTGAAGCTTGCTCCGTTGCCTTGCTGCACGATGGCAAAGTTACAAGCCACTACGAGGTGATCCCGCGTCTGCATGCGCAGAAGCTGTTGCCGATGATCAAGCAATTGCTTGAAGAGGCGGGCATTACCCTGTCTGCCGTGGATGCCATTGCCTTCGGCCGTGGCCCGGGGGCCTTTACCGGTGTGCGTATCGCCATCGGCGTGGTCCAGGGCCTGGCCTTTGCGCTGGAGCGCCCGGTATTGCCGGTGTCCAACCTTGCGGTGCTGGCACAGCGCGCCTTGCGTGAACACGGCGCGCAGCAGGTCGCGGCGGCCATCGATGCCCGCATGGATGAAGTGTATTGGGGCTGCTACCGCCAAACCGCTGGCGAAATGCGCCTGGTGGGGGTGGAAGCCGTACAGCCACCGGAGGCGGCGGTTTTGCCGGAGGATGTCAGCGGTGATTGGTTCGGTGCTGGCACCGGTTGGGGGTATGGCGAGCGCATGGGTGTGCCGCTGGTGGCCCAGGATGCCACCATGTTGCCCCACGCCGAAGACCTGCTGACCCTGGCGCGCTTTGCATTCGAGCGTGGCGAGGCGATTCCGGCCGATCAAGCCGCGCCTGTGTACCTGCGCGACAAGGTGGCGCAAACCAAGGCTGAGCGCGGGATAATTTGACGCCAAAAATGATGGCAATTTGGGGCAAAAGTCGCCAATCGTCAGAATTTGCCCGCGTTTTTAAACCTTTTTCAAATTATGTGTTCTAGTTATCACCAGAGCATTTGCGCGCCACGGATCGCGCCACTAAAATGCCATCACCGATACCGAGTTCGCATGTATGCGCATAGACGGCTTTTCCTCACAGTCCTACCCCCTCAAGCGTAAGCCACGTAAGGCGAACGTCACGGTAGACGATTCCGTTGAGGACTCGCCGGACTTCATCGATGTCCAGTCTGAGGCATCGTCCAGCGCCCAAGGCTCCGCCAGCGCCCGTACCAGCGGTCTTCCCGCCCGTCAGCAAGATATGGTCTTCCCTCGCTCCATGAGCAAAAGCGTTGCCACCGCACTGGCCAGCTACCTGACCACCGCCGGTTTTGTTGAATGGGATATGGAAGTGCTGGGCCTCGATATTCATATCTGATGCGCCTGCCTTACTACATTGGCTGCCCGTCCTGGAGCGAAAACGCCTGGCGCGAGTACCTGTACCCTGTCGATGCGCGTTCCAGCGATTACCTCGCCCTGTATTCCCAGGTCTTCAACGCCGTTGAAGGCAATACCACGTTTTATGCTCGCCCCTCGGCCGCCACTGTGCAGCGCTGGGCCGAAATCATGCCTGGGGATTTTCGTTTCACCGCTAAATTCCCGGGTGATATCAGCCATGGCGGCGACCTGCGTGAGCAGTTGCCGGCGGCGGAAAGTTTTGTCGGCCTGATGAGCCCGCTGGGTGAGCGCGTCGCGCCACTGTGGCTGCAACTGTCGGCGAGTTTTTCACCGCAACGCCTGGGCGAACTGGCCGGGTTTATCGATGGTTTGGAGCGGCCCATGGCGGTGGAAGTGCGGCATCCGGAGTTCTTCGCCAAGGGCGATGCCGAGCGCATGCTCAACCGCCTGCTGCGTGACCGTGGTGTCGAGCGGATCTGCCTCGACCCGCGCGCCTTGTTCAGTTGCACATCCACCTCGGCTGCGGTGCTGCACGCACAATCGAAAAAACCCAAGGTGCCACCACGCCCGGCGGCACTGACGCTGTTTCCCCAGGTACGGTTTATCGGTCATCCGGAGCTTGAGGCCAACGACCCGTTCCTGCTCCCGTGGGTGGAAAAAATCGCCGGTTGGATTGAAGAAGGGCGCACGCCCTACATGTTCCTGCACACCTCCGATAACCGCCTCGCCGCGCAGTTGGCCCTGCGTTTTCACGACCAGCTGATGGCGCGCTTGCCGGGCCTGCCAGGCTTGCCGACCTTGTATCGGGAACCCGCGGCGGAGCAACTGGGGTTACTCTAGGGCTCCTTTCCCCGCCAGGAGTCAGTCATGGATGCCCAAACCCTTCGCGCCGAAACCTTCAAGGCCCTGCACGAGCGCGATCGCGCGTTCGTGATGCCCAACCCGTGGGACGCCGGCTCGGCGATCATGCTCGCCAGCCTCGGCTTTGAAGCCCTCGCCACCACCAGTGCGGGGTACGCGTTCAGCCTGGGCCGCCCGGATGCCGAGGGTGCATTGTCATTGGACGACACCCTGGTGAATGCCGGCATGATTGCCCGGGCCACAGCGTTGCCAGTGGCAGCCGACCTCGAAAACGGTTTCAGCGACACGCCCGAAGGCTGTGCCCAGACCATCCTGCGTGCGGCGGCGACCGGTATCGTCGGCGGCTCTATCGAAGATGCCACGGGCATTGCCGTCGACCCGATCTACCCTTTTGATTTGTCTGTCGAGCGTGTGGAAGCGGCTGTTGCCGCGGCCCGTAGCCTGCCGTTTCCCTTCATGCTGACGGCGCGCGCAGAAAACCTGCTGCATGGCCGCCTGGATCTGCCCGATACCCTGCGCCGCCTGCAAGCCTACGCCGAGGCCGGCGCCGACGTGTTGTACGCACCGGGCCTGCGCAGTGCCGAGGAGGTGCTGGCGGTGGTCAAGGCCGTTGCGCCCAAGCCGGTGAATGTGCTGATGTCCGGCGGCCTGAAACTCAGCGTGGCGCAACTGAGCGAGATGGGCGTCAAGCGCATCAGCGTTGGCTCCGCCATGGCGTTGGCGGCCTATGGTGAGTTCTACCGGGCGGCGCAGGAGGTGTTTGAGTCGGGCACTTTTACCTTCACCGAGCGTTCGATGTCGTATAGCCAGGCCAGCCAATTCTTCAAGAAATGATCGGTGCGTTGTTTCAAGTTCACGCGTGGGCTGCTGTTGCTGGCGGCTGCCTGCGCGTTGGGCTTACGCCGCCAGGCGCAGGTTCTGGGTGACCAGTGGGCGCGCCCAGTAGTAGTCGAAGTCCAGGGCCTTCTGCTGGGCCGCGAGTTCTTCGCTCGGGTACGGCGTGGCCGGTGGTGGCAGCAGGTCCAGTTCGAACTCGGCAATCGGCAGGTGCAGTGGACGCGGTTCCGGCGCTGGGCCTGGCTCGGGTAGCGGCTGGCCTGCGGTCAGGACAAGCGGGCGTACCCAGCTGCTTTCAAAGTCTTGCTGGCGCTGCTGGGCGACGATTTCTTCCGCTGGAAACGGGCTGGCCGGCGGGGGCAGCAAGTCGGTTTCGAATTCCGCGATCGGCAGGAACAGTGGCTCAGGTGGGGCGATTTCGGTGTCTTTTACATCGCATTCACGCTGGGTGAGGATTTGCGACAACAGGTCCGCGCCTTCGCTGGGTTCAACCGCAGGATCCACCGGAGCCGGCGCCTTGGCGGCGAGCGCGTCCGGCGTATCGCCGAGCTGCTCGGCCAACGCTCGGGCGAAGAAGTCCTGCCACACATGACTCACCCCGGCCAGCGCTTGAGTATTGCGCAGGCCGTAGTGGTTATGGGTCGGCAGTACACCGATGGTTAGGGGAAGAATGTCTGACATTTTTCTCGGTCGACGCTCAGCTCTGGCAAAATACCTGACTGTTGTTTTTATCGGCCGTTGTTTGCCGATCCTTAATATTTTTGAGCGTAGCGATTGATGAGCGAACAACCAGCGGCCAGCCGCATTCGGGTCGAGGCCTTGGCCGAGGGTTTCCAGGCCCGCGCCGAGCAGTGGGCTGAGCAGCTTGGCTTGCCTCTGCAACTGACGGAGGCGGATTTCTCCCTGCAAGTGGGTGAGCATGGCCTGCAATTGCAACAGCTCGGGCCCGAGGCGCCGGGGCCGGTGCGTGTGGATTTTGTCGAAGGGGGAGCGGCCCATCGGCGCTTATACGGCGGGGGCAGCGGGCAAATGATCGCCAAGGCCGTGGGCGTTGCCCAAGGCGTGCGCCCACGGGTGCTGGATGCTACGGCGGGGCTGGGCAAGGACGCGTTCGTACTCGCCAGCCTGGGTTGTACCATGAGCCTGATCGAGCGCCAGCCGCTGATCGGCGCCTTGCTCGAAGATGGCCTGGCGCGCGGTGCGCAGGACTTTGAAGTAGCACCGATCGTGGCACGCATGGCGTTGCTCAAGGGCAACTCCATCGATGTAATGCTCAATTGGCAGGGCGAGCCGCCTCAGGTGATCTATCTCGATCCGATGTTCCCACACCGTGAGAAAACTGCCCTGGTTAAGAAGGAAATGCGCTTGTTCCGGCCATTGGTGGGGGATGATCCGGATGCGCCGGCCTTGCTCGCGGCGGCGCTGGCGCTGGCCAGCCATCGGGTGGTGGTCAAGCGCCCGCGCAAGGCTCCATGTATCGAAGGACCGAAGCCGAGCCATGCGTTGGATGGCAAGTCCAGCCGGTATGACATTTATCCCAAGAAAGCGCTCAAGCCTTAAACGTATCCAGAGTGTCTTTGTGGCGAGCGGGCTTGGTGGCGAGCGGGCTTGCCCCGCGTTGGGCTGCGCAGCAGCCCCAGTAAGAACACCACGTTTACTCAGGTAGACCTAGGCGTAGGGTTTTGGGGCTGCTGCGCAGCCCAACGCGGGACAAGCCCGCTCGCCACAACAAGCCCGCTCAAGCCCACTCAAACTCTATAGGCCCGCATAAACAACCCCACTACCTCCTGCACATGGGCTTCGGCCGCTTCTTCGCTCAGCCGGTCACCACAGCCATACAGCAAACAGAAATTCGCCGCGCCCTTGAGCAGGCAGAAGAAGTGCTCGGCCGCGACCAGCGGTTTATCGATGTTCAGGGCACCGCTCTGATCAATCCGGCTGAGCAGGCGCTCCATGCCCTGCAACATGCGCATGGGCCCGGCTTCAAAGAAAATCTGTGAGAGTTTCACGTCCTGGTTGCCGGTGGTCATCATCAGGCGATGCAGGTTCACCGACTCCTCGCTGTTGATCAGTCGATGGAACCCGCGCGCGATATTCAGCAGCACCGTCTGCACAGGCACGCCCTCCGGCAGCTCGAAATACATTACCGGCAACTGTTCTTCGCACTTGGCCACCACGGCCGCGGTGAACAAGGTCTCTTTGTCGGTGAAGTGGCTGTAGACGGTCAGTTTCGACACGCCGGCCTCAAGGGCCACGGCATCCATGCTGGTGTTGGCGTAGCCATTGCTCAAAAACAGGATTTTCGCTGCTTCGAGGATTGCCTGGCGTTTTGCCATGTCCTTGGGACGCCCAGGGCTATTGGTGGATACAGGATTGTCGGACATTTTTACCTTTAATACTGGACTGGCGAGTTTGGTATTAATAACATACCGGCAAGTATAATTATTCCTAGCTCCATTTGCGAAAGGTCCTTCAGCATGCGCAGCTCTTTCCTGCCTCTTGCGTTGCCAGCCAGCCTGGTCTTCCTATTGGCCGCCTGTGGCCATGAAGAAGCGACCCCAACGTCCATTCGCCCGGCCATGGTGGTGCAACCGCAGCCATCGGCGCAGGCGATGGACAGCTATCCCGGGGAGGTGCGCGCCCGTTATGAGCCTGACCTGGCCTTTCGAATCGGCGGCAAAGTCAGCAAGCGGCTGGTGGAGGAGGGCGAGCGCGTCAAGGCCAACCAGGCGCTGGCGGAACTCGATCCCCAGGATGTGCGCCTGCAATTGGAGGCCACCCGTGCCCAAGTCGCGGCCGCCGAGGCCAACCTGAGCCTGGTGCGTGCCGAACGTGATCGCTACAAGACCCTGATGGACCGTCAGATGGTCAGTCGCTCCCAGTACGACAATTCGGAAAATCTCTACCGCTCAGGTGTTGCACGCCTCAAGCAGATCAAGGCCGAGTTCGACGTGGCCAATAACCAGGCCGGCTACGCCGTGTTGCGTGCGCCACAGGACGGTGTGGTCGCCAAGCGCGTGGTGGAAGTCGGCCAAGTGGTATCCGCCGGCCAGACCGTGTTTACCCTGGCCACCGACGGTGAGCGAGAAGTGCTGATCAGCCTGCCCGAACAAGGCTTTGGTCGGTTCAAGGTCGGCCAACCGGTAGCGGTCGAGTTGTGGAGCCAGCCAGACCAGCGGTTTGCCGGACGTATACGTGAACTGTCCCCCGCCGCCGATCCAAAATCACGCACCTTTGCCGCCCGAGTCGCGTTCACCAGCGGCAAAGTCCCGGCCGAACTGGGCCAGAGTGCTCGCGTATTCATACAGGCCGACGGCGTTGTTCCGCTGTCGGTCCCGCTGTCTGCCCTCAGCGCGGAAAACGGTGCTTCCTACGTCTGGCGCGTACTGGCGGACAACTCCCTTAAGCGCACCCCGGTTCGTATCGGCGCCTTCGGTGAAAAAACCGTGCCGGTTCTGGAAGGGCTGAGCCCCTCTGACTGGGTGATTGCCGCCGGCGTGCACGTGCTCCATGAGGGCCAGCAAGTGCGCCCGGTGGATCGCTCCAACCGTGTCGTGAACCTGGCGGCCAACAAGGAGTAGTCCCCGATGGGTTTCAATCTTTCCGAATGGGCGTTGCGTAATCGCCAGATCGTACTGTTCCTGATGATACTTCTGGCAGTGGTCGGCACCTTGTCCTACACCAAGCTGGGGCAAAGCGAAGACCCGCCGTTTACCTTCAAGGCCATGGTGATCAAAACCAATTGGCCAGGGGCCACCGCCCAGGAAGTCTCGCGCCAGGTTACCGAGCGCATCGAGAAAAAGCTGATGGAGACCGGCGAGTACGAACGCATCGTTTCGTTCTCGCGCCCCGGTGAGTCCCAGGTCACTTTTATCGCCCGTGACGCCATGCGCTCGGCGCAGATTCCCGAGCTGTGGTACCAGGTGCGCAAGAAGATCAGCGATATTCGCCAGACCTTGCCGCCGGATATCCAGGGGCCGTTTTTCAACGACGAGTTCGGTACCACGTTCGGCAATATCTACGCCCTGACTGGCGACGGCTTCGACTACGCCGTGCTCAAGGACTACGCCGACCGCATCCAGATTCAGCTGCAACGCGTACCCGATGTGGGCAAGGTGGAGCTGCTGGGCCTGCAGGACGAGAAGATCTGGATTGAACTGTCCAACCTCAAGCTTGCCACCCTCGGCTTGCCCCTGGCGGCGGTGCAACAGGCGTTGCAGGAACAGAATGCGGTCTCCACCGCCGGTTTCTTTGAAACACCGAGTGAACGTGTGCAGCTGCGGGTCTCCGGCAACTTCAAGACGGTCGAAGAGATCCGTGATTTCCCGATTCGGGTGGGTGATCGGACCTTCCGTATTGGCGATGTCGCCGAGATCCACCGCGGCTTCAACGACCCACCGGCACCGCGCATGCGCTTTATGGGCGACGACGCCATCGGCCTGGCGGTGGCGATGCGCGACGGTGGCGACATCCTGGTGCTGGGCAAGGCGCTGGAAGGGGAATTCGCACGCTTGCAGAAGAATCTCCCGGCAGGCATGCAGTTGCGCAAGGTGTCGGACCAGCCGGCGGCGGTGAAAACCGGTGTCGGAGAATTCGTTCAGGTGCTGGCCGAAGCGTTGGCCATTGTATTGCTGGTGAGTTTCTTCTCCCTCGGCGTACGCACTGGCATGGTGGTCGCCCTGGCGATTCCGTTGGTGCTGGCGATGACCTTTGCCACCATGTATTACCTCGGCATCGGCTTGCACAAGATTTCCCTCGGCGCCTTGGTATTGGCCCTGGGCTTGCTGGTGGATGATGCAATTATCGCCGTGGAAATGATGGCGATCAAAATGGAGCAGGGCTACGACCGGCTCAAGGCCGCCAGTTTCGCCTGGACCAGCACCGCATTCCCGATGCTCACCGGTACGTTGATCACGGCGGCCGGCTTCCTGCCCATTGCTACGGCGCAATCGAGTACCGGCGAATACACCCGCTCGATCTTCCAGGTGGTGACCATTGCGCTGCTGGCGTCATGGGTGGCGGCGGTGGTGTTTGTGCCGTATCTGGGGGAAAAACTCCTACCGGACCTGGCGAAGATTCATGCGGCCAAACACGGCGTCGACGGCCCGGATCCCTACGGCACGCCGTTCTACCAGCGCGTCAGGCGTTTGGTGGAGTGGTGCGTGCAGCGGCGTAAAACCGTCATTGTGCTGACCCTGCTGCTGTTTATCGGCTCGGTGGCGCTGTTCCGTTTTGTACCGCAACAGTTCTTCCCGGCTTCTGGCCGCCTGGAACTGATGGTCGACCTGAAACTCGCCGAAGGCGCTTCCCTGAGCAGCACCGCCGACCAGGTCAAACGGCTCGAAGCCTTGCTGAAGGAACATGCCGGCATCGACAACTACGTGGCCTATGTGGGCACCGGTTCGCCGCGGTTCTACCTGCCTCTGGACCAGCAATTACCCGCCGCCAGCTTTGCCCAATTTGTGGTGCTGGCCAAAACCATCGAAGAACGCGAAAGCCTGCGCACCTGGCTGATCGAAACCCTCAACGAACAATTCCCCGCCCTGCGCTCGCGCGTTACCCGCCTGGAGAACGGCCCTCCCGTGGGCTACCCGGTGCAGTTTCGCGTGACCGGTGAACATATCGAAGAGGTCCGCGCCCTGGCACGCAAGGTGGCGGCCAAGGTGCGCGAAAATCCCCACGTGGCCAATGTGCACCTGGACTGGGAAGAGCCGAGTAAAATCGTCTACCTCAATATCGACCAGGACCGCGCCCGTGCCCTTGGCGTGAGCACCGCCAACTTGTCGAAGTTCCTGCAGAGCTCCTTGACCGGCTCCAGCGTCAGCCAATTCCGGGAGGACAACGAGTTGATCGAAATCCTCCTGCGCGGCACCGTGCATGAACGTACAGAACTGTCGTTGTTGCCGAGCCTCGCCGTGCCCACCGACAACGGCAGGAGCGTGGCCCTGTCGCAGATCGCGACCCTCGAATATGGCTTCGAAGAAGGCATCATCTGGCACCGCAACCGCCTGCCGACGGTGACCGTGCGCGCGGACATCTACGGTAAGGAACAACCGGCGACCCTGGTCCAGCAGATCCTGCCGACCCTGGAAGGCGTACGTGCCGAGTTGCCGGACGGCTATCTGTTGGACGTCGGCGGTACCGTCGAAGACTCCGCCCGTGGGCAGAACTCGGTCAAGGCCGGCGTGCCGCTGTTCATCGTGGTGGTGCTGACCCTGCTGATGCTGCAATTGCGCAGTTTCTCACGCACGGCGATGGTATTTCTGACGGCGCCGTTGGGCTTGATCGGCGTGACATTGTTCCTGTTGGTATTCCGCCAACCCTTCGGTTTTGTGGCCATGCTCGGCACTATCGCGTTGTCGGGGATGATCATGCGTAACTCGGTGATCCTGGTGGATCAGATCGAACAGGACATCAAGGCTGGCCTGGCGCCGTGGCAGGCGATTATCGAAGCCACCGTCCGACGCTTCCGGCCGATCGTTCTCACAGCGCTGGCGGCGGTGCTGGCAATGATCCCGCTGTCTCGCAGTGTGTTCTTCGGGCCGATGGCGGTGGCGATCATGGGCGGGTTGATTGTGGCGACGGCGTTGACGCTATTGTTCCTGCCGGCCCTGTATGCTGCGTGGTTCCGAGTGAGGAAGGACGACGCGTAATCATGTTGGCCACCGTTTCAGCCTTGATGTTGCTACTGCTTGCCCCTGGCCCCACCAACACCCTGCTGTTCCGTGCCGGGGTGTTGTTCGGGTTCAGGGCGTCATGGCGGTTGGCGTTTATCGAATGCCTGGCTTACCTGCTGCAGGTCACGGTATGGGGCGTTGCATTGCTCTATCTGGCCGCCTATTCACCGTGGGCGCTGAAGGCGACACAACTGGCCGCGGCTTGCTACCTGCTGTATGTGTCTTGCAAGCTCTGGCAACGTAAAAGCAGTGACGTGGGTGCGGGCAAGGACCGCTTCACCGGGCTGTATTTCTTTGCCATGACGGTCATGAACCCAAAGGGTTTGCTGATGGTGTCGTTTATTGCGCCAGCCGACGCCTTTACTACTGCGCCAGGTTATGTCGCCTTCATGGGGACTTTGGCGTTGGTGGTGGTCCCGGTGGGGGCTGCGTGGGTGCTACTGGGAAGCCGATTCGAAGGGATGCCGAAGAGCTGGCTGACGCCATTGAAGATCAACCGTGCGACATCGGTTGCGATCGGTTGCTTCGCCACCCTGATGATGGGGCGACTGGCTGATTCGGTCATGCATTAGGATCGTTCCCCGTTGCAGGGAACGATCCTCTCGCAGCTTACAGCGCGCCAAACACCTTCTTCGCCAAACTGGTGGCCGCCGCCGCCGGGTTCTTGCGAATGGTTTCTTCCTGTTGCGCAATCATCTTGAACAAACCGTCCAGCGCCTGCTCGGTCACGTAGTTCTCGACATTGGCGCTCTTGGCGTCGACCGCACCGAAGGCCGCAGCCTTGCCAGCCAGGGCGTTGTACTGCTGGGCCACGCCGACCTTGTCGGTGGCGGCCTTGACGATCGGCAGGAACTTGGCGCGAATTTGTTCGCGGCTGCTTTTGTTCAAGTACTGGGTGGCCGAGTCCTGGCCGCCGGTGAGGATGCCCTTGGCGTCGGTCACGCTCATGTTTTTCACGGCGTTCACCAGGATTGGCTGGGCTTGGGTCACGGCCGTTTCAGCCGCTTTGTTCATGCTGTCTTCCAGTTGAGTGACCTGATCACCCAGCCCGAACATTTTCAGCTTGTCGGCGACTTTGCCCAGCTTGCCCGGCAAGCCGATCTTCACTTCGGGGTTGTTGCTGAAGCCACCGGGCACGCCCAGCTGTTTCACGGCAATCTGTGCGCCTTGGGTCAGTGCGTCCTTGAGGCCGCCGCTGGCGTCGCCCTGGGACAGGCTGCCAAGGTCCAAGGCCATGGCGTTGGCGCCGAGCAGCAGGCCGGCGCACAGGGCAGTGAGGCGAAGGGAGTTACGGAGCATGGGCGCTTCCTTATGTTCGATGAATTCAGTGAGCGACCGCATCAACCCGCAGGCGCAGCGGTTGTGGGTCTTGGCCGTTGAGCTGCACGGCGTGCCGTTCGGTGGTGATAAACAGTAGCTTGCCATCCAGTTCGATGCGAGCGCTGAGCGAATAACTGTGGCCCGGCTTGACCTGGGCGGGGTCGTAGCTCAGGTGAAACGGCAACGGCACCTGGCCTTTGACCGGGCCTTTTTGCTCGGCCAGGGTCACGGCGGGCGCATCCGCCAGGGACACGTCCTGCAGGCTGACACTCAAGGTCGCGGTCGGCGGCAGGGCGATGCGTTGCAGGTAGAAGACCTCGCCGTCGAGGCTGGCCTTGGGCGCAGGGTGCATGGATTGGCAGGCTCCGAGCAGGGCGGTGAGGCCCAGGAGAATGATTTTTTTCATGGTGCGGCTCCTTGTAAGCGGCACCGGAATCCTTCCGGTGCCTTATTCAATCTAGCGGCTTTCTTCAGGCTTGAGGGCGGCAGGTTCGACCGACGCTTCCCCTGCACCATCCACGCGATGCAAGGCCACTTGGCGGATCGACAAGCGAATTTCGGCCGGCAGCACGCGCTTGGCGGCGCCTTCAGCCAGTTCGCCGAGCAGGTCGTGATAGCTCAATTTGCCGGCTTCATCGCGGCGCAGCACATCCTGCTCCAGCAGCGTCTGGATAAAATGTCGGAAAAGGCTCTTGTCGAAGAACTCCGGAGCATTGAGGCCATGCAGGATCGACAAGCGCTGGGCCATGATCGTGCACAGGTCTTCCAGCTCTTCGGCGCTGATACTGTTCTGGCCACTGTTGAGCAACAGCGAGATCGCCATGTAGAAGCGTTGCAGGGTCTGGGCGATGCTCTTGGACAGCAGCGTCAGCAATACAAAGTGCCGTGAACTCGGTGCCGGGCGCAGGTATACGTCGTTTTCGAAGCGCAGCAGCCCTTGCTCGATGAACGCTTCCAGCCACTGGTCGATCACCGTATCCAACTCTTCCAGCGACCAGCGGATAAACAGCTCCGATTGCAGGTACGGATACAGCGCGTGGGTGTAGCGCAGGATCTGCTCGCGGCTCATGCGCGAACTGCTCTGGAAGAAGCTCGCCAGCAGCGCCGGCAGGGCGAAGATGTGCAGTACGTTGTTGCGGTAGTAGGTCATCAGGACAGCATTCTGCTCGTCCAGGTACAGGATTTTGCCCAGGGCATCGCTCTGTTCCGACAACAGGTCCATGTCCTTGACGTGCTTGATCAGCGCCATGCCGTCGCCTTCGGGCAGCGTGGTATGGGGCGAGTAGGGCACGCGGCGCAACAGCGCCAGGTACAGGTCCAACTGACGGGCCATGGCCTGTTCGTCCAGGGCCAGGCGCGTGGTGGACAGCAACGCCAGGGCCACCAGGTTCACCGGGTTGACTGCCGCGGCTTCGTTCAAATGCCGCGCTACCTGTTCGCCGAGGCGGTTGGTGGTTTCGTTGAGCCACGCCGGCTTGTAGTTCGGGCCCAGCTCCTGGGCGCGCCAGTCGGGTTGTTCGGCATCGAGGAATTCCGCCAGCTTGATCGGCTCGCCAAAGTTGACCGCGACTTGGCCAAAACGCTGCTTGAGCGCGCCGACCACTTTGAAAATATCGAAGATCGATTCTTTCTTTTTGCTCGCGCCACGCAGTTCGCCGAGGTAAGTGCGGCCTTCGAGTACGCGTTCATAGCCGATATACACCGGCACGAACACAATCGGCATGCGCGAGGAGCGCAGGAAGCTGCGCAGGGTGATTGCCAGCATGCCGGTTTTCGGTTGCAGCATGCGCCCGGTGCGCGAGCGCCCGCCTTCGACGAAGTACTCCACCGGGAAGCCCTTGGTGAACAGGGTGTGCAGGTATTCGTTGAACACCGAGGTGTACAGCGGGTTGCCCTTGAAGGTGCGGCGCATGAAAAACGCACCGCCACGGCGCAGCAGGCTGCCGATCACCGGCATGTTCAGGTTGATCCCGGCGGCGATGTGCGGCGGGGTCAGGCCATTCTTGAACAGCAGGTAGGACAGCAGCAGGTAGTCGATATGGCTGCGGTGGCATGGGACATAGATAACTTCGTAGCCCTGGGCAACTTTTTGCACGCCTTCGATGTTATTGACCTTGATGCCGTCGTAGATCTTGTTCCAGAACCAACTCAGCACCACTTCCAGGAAGCGGATCGCGGTGTAGGTGTAGTCCGAGGCAATCTCGTTGCCGTAGCGCAACGCCTGGGCCTTGGCCTTTTCGGGGCTGATCTTTTCGCGCTCGGCTTCGTCGGCGATGGCTTGGCGCACCAGCGGCATATTCACCAGGCCCTTCACCAGATTGCGGCGGTGGGACAGGTCGGGGCCGATGACAGCGGTTTTCAGGTTACGAAAGTGCACACGCAGGATGCGCTGGGCCATTCGCACGGTGCGTTCGTGACCTTTATTGTGCTCGATCAATTCACGCAGGTTGATGGGCGCGGAGAATTGCACGCGGGTCTTGCGCCCGAGGATCAGGATGCTCAACAAACGACGCAGACGCCCGGTGACGGCCCAACTGTCGGCAAACAGCAGTTTCCACGGGCTGGACTCGCTCTCGGGTGACTGCCCCCAGAACACGCTGACCGGAATGATTTGTGCATTCTCTTCGGCGTGCGCGGTGAGGGTGTCGACCAGGCGGGTCAGGGTTGGCGGCGCGCCGCGCTTGTCCTGGCGGCCGAGCCAATCGGGCTCGGGCGTGAGGTAGAAGAATGCCGCGGGCTCCATCAGCGGGCCCACCGACACCGGCAACACCGGGCGCGGCAGGCCGGCCTTGGTGCACTCGGCGTCGACTACGGCCAGTTCGGTCAGGGAGGGCGATTGCAGGACATAGAACACCGGTCGGCTGCGGTCGAGGTTAAGGGTTAGGGACGACTGGTTGATCGTCTCCGAGCGAACCCAGAGGTACAACAGTCGGCGCAAGGTGCCAAACACCAGACGGCGGAACGGGGAGCGGGTCATAGGCGAGCTGCTTCAAGTGGGAAAAACCGAGCAGGCGCTCGGGCGGGTAGTGTGCCGTATTCGCCGAAAATCGGCAAAAAAGCAGCGATGTAAACTTGAGTTGATCGTTTTGGAGCCTGTCTTATACTCGGCAGTTCAACGCGACCGACTCAACAATAACAATCAAGTGGGGGTGAACAGATGGCAACGCGTGAAACCGGTAATGTGAAGTGGTTCAACGACGCCAAGGGCTATGGCTTTATTCAGCGCGAGGACGGTAAGGATGTGTTTGTGCACTACCGCGCCATTCGTGGTGAGGGCCACCGTTCCCTGGCCGAGGGCCAGCAGGTGGAATACGCCGTGGTGAGCGGCGAGAAGGGCTTGCAGGCAGAGGATGTGGTCGGTTTGTAATGCGGATTTGTTACACCGCAGAACCCATGTGGGAGGGGGCTTGCCCCCGATTGCGGAGTGTCAGTCACTGAATACATTGGCTGATACACCGCTATCGGGGGCAAGCCCCCTCCCACATGTTGATTGTGGTTTACCGCTCAGGCTCAGGCAGTTTTCCAGGTGATCTGCTCTTCACCGTCTGTGCTGATGCGAATCCAGGTGTCGGCGCTTTCCTCACCTTCCTCCTCGACCCAGCTCCCTGGCGCGCAGCGCACTTCCACATTTAGCGCAGCAAACGCAGCGCGGGCGCAGGCAATGTCGTCTTCCCACGGCGTCTGGTCACTTTCCAGATACAGGCTGTTCCACTTGCCTACGGCTTTCGGCAGCCAGGTCACGGGCACGTTGCCGGCCTTGCACTTGTAGGTCTGACCCTTCTGCACCCAGTCGCTGCACGGGCCGAGGGCGGCGCCCAGCCAGGCGGCAATGGCCTTGTGGTCGACGTCGGCGTCCTTCAGGTAAATCTCGATATCGGGTTGGCGCATGGATGTTCCTCGTTGCGGGATTCGAAAATCCATTCGCGGATGCTTAGGGGGGGGCGCAGTGCCCGAAAAGTCGGTTATTGAAGCACGAAATAATCGTAACGCATCGATACGGTGACCCGCAGCGGTTCGACGGCCTCAATCACCTCGCTACGGCGCTCGGCACTGGCGCGCCAGCCGTGGGGCGTCATGGCCAGCAGGTTAGCGCGGTCCTTGGGCTCAGCCAGGCTCAGGGTGAACTCCAGGGTCTCGCTGTGCGCCAGGCTCATGCCGTCCGGTACCAGGGCCAGGTGCTTGTCGTCGGTGTATTCGCGCACTTCGTCGTACAGGCGCTCGCGCAGTTCCATCAGGTGGCCGCGGGTGGGGCCGACTTTCATCAAGCCGCCGCCGGGGCTGAGCAGGCGTTTGGCCTCTTGCCAGTCCAACGGGCTGAACACACTGGCGAGAAACTGGCAGCTGGCATCGGCCAAGGGTACGCGGGCCATGCTGGCGATCAACCAGGTCAGCGCCGGGTTGCGCTTGCACGCACGCTTGACCGCTTCCTTGGAGATATCCAGGGCGTAGCCGTCGGCGTGGGGCAGGGCGTCGGCGATCTGTGCGGTGTAGTAACCCTCGCCACAGCCGATATCCACCCAGCGTTGCGGCGCGCGTTCGGCGGCCAGTTCGGCCAGGCGCTTGGCCACCGGGGCGTAGTGCCCGGCGTTGAGGAAGTCGCGGCGCGCCTCGACCATCGCCAGGTTATCGCCCGGGTCGCGGCTGTTCTTGTGCTGCACCGGCAACAGGTTCAGATAACCCTGGCGCGCACGGTCAAAACGGTGCCCGGCGGGGCACGCCACGCCATTGTCCACCGCGTTGAGCGGTGCGCTGCAAATGGGGCAGGCCAGCATCAGGCGAGCAACTTGATCAGGGTCTGGTAGTAGATTTCGGTGAGCACGTCGAGGTCGCTGGCCAGGATGCGTTCGTTGACCTGGTGGATCGTCGCGTTCACCGGGCCCAGTTCGACCACCTGGGTACCCAGCGTGGCGATGAACCGTCCATCGGAGGTCCCGCCGCTGGTGGACGCCTGGGTCTCACGGCCGGTGATCGCCTTGATGCTCGCCGACACGGCGTCGAGCAGCGCGCCTGGCTCGGTGAGGAACGGCAGGCCCGACAGCGCCCATTCCACATGCCAGTCCAGGCCATGCTTGTCGAGAATCGCCGCGACCCGTTGTTGCAGGCCTTCGACGGTGGATTCGGTGGAGAAGCGGAAATTGAACACCGCCGTCAGGTCACCCGGGATCACGTTGGTGGCGCCAGTGCCGGAGTTGAGGTTGGAGATCTGGAAGCTGGTCGGCGGGAAGAATGCGTTGCCGTTGTCCCAATGCTCGGCGGCCAGTTCAGCCAGGGCTGGCGCGGCCAGGTGAATCGGGTTCTTTGCCAGGTGCGGGTAGGCCACGTGGCCTTGTACGCCGCGCACGGTCAGGGTGGCGCCGAGGGAGCCGCGACGGCCGTTCTTGACCACGTCGCCCACCAGAGCAGTGCTCGACGGTTCGCCGACGATGCACCAGTCCAGGCGTTCCTTGCGTGCCGCCAGGCGCTCGATCACGGCCTTGGTCCCGTGGTGCGCCGGGCCTTCTTCATCGCTGGTGATCAGGAAGGCGACCGAGCCCTTGTGGTCCGGGTAGTCCTTCACAAAGCGCTCGGAGGCAACCAGCATCGCGGCCAGGCTGCCTTTCATATCCGCCGCGCCGCGCCCGCAGAGCATGCCGTTTTCGTCGATCAGTGCGTCGAACGGGTCGTTTTGCCACGCCTGTACCGGGCCGGTCGGCACCACGTCGGTGTGGCCGGCAAAGCACAATACCGGGCCGTCATGCTTGCCGTGGGTGGCCCAGAAGTTGTCCACGTCTTCGATGCGCATCGGCTCCAGCGCAAAACCGGCGTCGCCCAGGCGCTGCATCATCAGCTTCTGGCAATCGGCGTCGATCGGCGTCACCGAGGGGCGACGGATCAGGTCGATGGCAAGTTGAAGGGTCGGCGAAAGATCGGCATGGGCCGTCATGGTAAAACTCCGGAAAGCGTGTAATGGGCGCAGGACGTAGGGTGGCGCAGATTCAGTGTGGGAGGGGGCTTGCCCCCGATGGCTGAGTGTCAGTCACTGCATCTGTTGACTGGCCCACCGCCATCGGGGGCAAGCCCCCTCCCACACAAAGCATTGGCCGAGGCCAAGACTCATAAAACGGCCGTTATCTTATAGCAAAACGGCGGCCAGAGGCCGCCGTTTAGTGCATTGCGCAAGTTTTTACGCGACGGTGACAGGCTCCACCTTCGGCGCCGGTTTCGGCAGCGACGACAGGAACGCCATGATCAATGCCGCCACGTACGGCAGCGATTGCACCAGCAGCATCACCACCCAGAAACGCATGTCATTGCTCGGCAGGCCCTGCACCAGGTAGATCCCCAGCGCCGCGCCCCACAACAGCAGCATGATGAACATTTCTTCGCGCGCTTCGGAAATCGCGACCCAAAAGCCGTGGTTATCCGCGTTTTTCGGTGTGCGAAAGAACGGAATGCTGGTGGTGAAGAAGCCATACAACACCGCCTTGGCGATGGTGTGGGACAACGCCAGGCCAGCCAGTGCGGCGCAGAACGCATCCTTGAGGTTCACCCCTACCGCACGGCGATACAGGAAAATGATCTTGCCAACCTTGAACACAAACAACGCCAACGGCGGGATCGCGAAAATCAACAGCGGCGGGTCGACCCGCGTCGGCACGATGATCATCGCCGCCGACCACAACAGCGCGCCGACGGTGAAGAAGATATTCATGCCATCTGCCACCCACGGCAACCAGCCCGCGAGGAAGTGGTAGCGCTGGCCACGGGTCAGCTCAGTGTCCTTGCCGCGCAACAGGCTGGCGGTGTGACGCTTGATGATCTGGATCGCGCCATAGGCCCAGCGGAAGCGCTGTTTCTTGAAGTCGATAAAGGTATCCGGCATCAGGCCCTTGCCGTAGCTGTCGTGGTAGTACGCCGCCGACAGGCCTTTCTCGAATACCCGCAGGCCCAGTTCGGCGTCTTCGCAGATGCACCAGTCGGCCCAGCCCAGTTCTTCGAGCACCGAGCGTCGGGTCATGGTCATGGTGCCGTGCTGGATGATCGCGTCGCGGTCGTTACGGGTGACCATGCCGATATGGAAGAAGCCTTTGTACTCGGCGTAGCAGAGCTTCTTGAAGGTGCTTTCGTTCTGGTCGCGGTAATCCTGCGGCGACTGCACCACGGCGATTTTCGGGTCAGCGAAGTGCGGCACCATGTGCTTGAGCCAGTTCGGCGACACGCAGTAGTCCGAGTCGATCACGGCGATCACTTCGGCATCCTTGGCGGTGTGCGGGATCAGGTAGTTCAGCGCGCCGCCCTTGAAGCCGGCCAGTGGGGCCACGTGGAAGAACTTGAAGCGCGGGCCGAGGGTGGCGCAATAGTCGCGCACCGGTTCCCACACGGCCGGGTCCTTGGTGTTGTTGTCGATGATCAGGACTTCGTAGTCCGGGTAATCGAGGGCGGCCAGGGCGTCGAGGGTCTGTTTGACCATATCCGGCGGCTCGTTGTAGCACGGCACATGGATCGACACTTTCGGGCGGTAGTCCGAATCCCCCACTACCGGCAGGAATTCACGCCGACGCTTGTGGGTCCATACCGCTTCTGCCAACTCGTGGGCTTCGGTCAGCAACACGATGAACACGCCCAGAGCGCCCAGGGCCAACAAGATGCCGACGGTCACGCTGAACCAGGTGCTGTATTGCTGGCTGTAGTCGTAGCCGATCCACACCAATACCGAACCGCAGAGGAACGCGATAAAGGTCAGGAAGGTGCGGCCACGCTGGCGCAGGGCCGAGCCGTCGATCATCAATAGGGTCAGGGACAGCAGTGCAAGCACCACCGATCCGATCGCCAGGACGCGCCATTGCGGGATCGCAACTACCGGCCCTTCGAAGTTGAACTTCTGCTGGCGCGCGGCGTTGTACACGCCCCAGTAAGCGCCGGCCGAACCTTCGTCGCTGACTTTCCAAGGCTGGTCGAAAGCCTCGATCACGAAGTAGTTATAGCCCTGGCGGTTCAGCTTGTTCACCAGCGTACGCAGGTAAATCGCCTGGTCTGCCGGGGACGATTCATTACCTCCGCGCATACGGCCGTTACTTGGCCAGCCAACTTCCGACAATAGCAGCGGTTTTTTCGGGAACAATTTCTTCAGATCCCTGGCGCGGTCGAGTACGTACTGGCCGGCCTTGTCCATCGGGATGTATTCCCAGAACGGCAGGATGTGCGCTGCAATCAGGTCGACGTGCTTGGCCAGTTGCGGGTTCTTTTCCCAGATATGCCATTGCTCGGAAGTGGTCACCGGTACTTTTACGGCGGCGCGCACCCGATCCAGCAGCACAATCAGCGCCTCGGGGGTGATCTCTTCACGGAACAACGCTTCGTTACCCACGACAACCCGCACGACGCTGCGCGAGCTGTTGGCGATCTCGATAGCCCGCTGGATTTCACGCTCGTTGCGTTCCAGGTCCGGGCTGATCCAGATCCCCAGGGTTACCCGCAGGCCGAACTCTTCCGCCAGCTTGGGGATGTCCCCCAGGGTGCCGTCGACCGAGTAGGTACGGATGTTGTCCGTCAGCTTGCTCATGATCTCCAGATCGCGACGCATCTGGTCGTCGGTCGGGTATTGGTCTTTCTGCGGGTACTGGCCTTGTTGAAACGGCGAGTAAGAAAAACCGGAGATCTGTTCAGGCCAGTTGGGGGTAGTGACCGGGCGGTTGATCAGCGCCCAGAAGCCGGTGAATAGCGCGGCAATTGCCAGCACCACCACCAGGTTGAGTCCAAATTTACGCGATGACATGGCGATTTCGGGTTCCAAAGGGTGTGGAACGAAAAGAGGTGTCGGCCTGCGCCGAACGGCGCGCATCCTACACCGGCGTCTCACTGAGCGTATAGCAGACAGCGAAAAGCCGGACGTTAGTCCGCGAATGTTCACCTAAGTTCTTTACTTGTAGCTTGAAGCTTAGAACTTGTCGCGGTGTGGCCCTATAATGCGCGCCGGTTTTTGGGGTAATGGTCATGAGCACAGAAGATCCGCGGTTTGCAGGCGTCGCCCGTTTGTATGGCATTGAAGGCCTGGACCGCTTGAAGGCGGCCCATGTGGCGATCGTCGGCGTCGGCGGTGTCGGCTCTTGGGCGGCGGAAGCCATCGCCCGTTGCGGCGTAGGAGAGATATCGCTGTTCGACCTGGACGATGTCTGCGTCAGCAACAGCAATCGCCAATTGCACGCTCTCGACAGTACCGTGGGCAAACCCAAGGTCGAGGTCATGGCCGAGCGCCTGCGCGGCATCAACCCGGACTGCACCGTGCATGCGGTAGCAGACTTCGTGACCCGTGACACCATGGCCGAGTACATCACGCCGAACATTGATTGCGTGATCGACTGCATCGACGCGGTCAACGCCAAGGCCGCACTGATTGCCTGGTGCAAGCGCCGCAAGATCCAGATCATCACTACCGGTGGCGCCGGCGGGCAGATCGACCCGACGCTGATCCAGGTGTGCGACTTGAACCGCACCTTCAACGATCCCCTGGCCTCGAAAGTGCGCTCGACCCTGCGCCGTGACTATGGTTTCTCGCGTACCGTGACTCGTCATTACAGCGTGCCGTGCGTGTTTTCCACCGAGCAACTGCGCTATCCGAAGCCGGACGGCAGCATTTGTTTGCAGAAGAGCTTTGTCGGTGATGGCGTGAAACTGGACTGCGCCGGCGGGTTTGGCGCGGTGATGATGGTGACCGCGACCTTCGGCATGGTCGCGGCGACCAAGGCGGTGGACAAGATCGTGGCCGGGGTGCGTAGACCCTCGGAGCGGGTCAAACCCACCTGAGTCTCAGAACTTTACACCGTTCAAAATGTGGGAGGGGGCAAGCCCCCTCCCACATTCAGTTGTGTGTATGGCTGAGTTCGCGCATGCGCTGCAAGACAGCATTGAGACCATTGCTGCGCGACGGCGACAGCTGGCGGGAAAGCCCCAGCTGATTGAACCAGTCGGGCAAGTCGACCGCCTGCAATTCAGCCGCCGATAATCCGTTGACCCGCGCCAGCAGCAACGCCACCAAGCCACGAATCATCCGCGCATCGCTGCTCGCGGCGAATTGCCAATGATCCTGCTCCAGGCGCCCCACCAACCACACCAGGCTCTCACAGCCCTGCACCAGGTTGGCATCGACCTTATCCTCATTCGCCAATGCGGGCAGACGTTCACCCCACTGCATCAACATTCGCGCGCGTTGTTCCCAGCTGCCGATCGACTGAAAGGCTTCCAGCGCAGCCAGCGCATCCACTGGCAGGCTCACCGCAACATATCCAGCGCCTGGTCCAGGGCTTCAAAGAAGCGTTCCAGGTCATCGGAGTCGTTATACAGCGCGAGGGATACACGGATCGCTCCCGACAAATGCATCGCCTTGAGCAGCGGCATTGCGCAATGATGGCCGGCGCGCACTGCAATGCCTTGCTCAGTCAGCAGGTGGGCAAGGTCGGCGTTGTGCACGCCTTCGACTACAAAGCTGACCAACGCCACCTGTGGCGCTCCCAGTACGCGTACGCCGTTGCGGGCTTTCAGCCCGCGCAGCAGGTAGTCATGCAGGGCCGCTTCATGGGCGACCACCGCCGGCAGATCCAGGGAGTTCAGGTAGTCCAGAGTCGCGCCCAGGCCAATCACGCCGGCAATCGGCGGGGTACCGGCCTCGAAACCCAACGGGGCAGGGCGAAAGCTGGCGCTGTGGTAGTCGGCCTGTTGCACCATCTCGCCGCCGAATTGCCAGTGGCGCAGGTGATGCAGGGCTTCGTTGCGGCCATACAGCACGCCGACGCCATCCGGGCCATACAGCTTGTGACTGGAAAATACATAGAAGTCGCAACCCAGGGCCTGCATATCATGCCGGCCATGGACGATGCCCTGTGCCCCGTCCACCACCGTCAGGGCACCGTGGGCGCGGGCCAGCGGTAGCAGGGCTTCCAGCGGCTGCCAGGCACCGAGGACGTTGGATAACTGGCTCACCGCCAGCAGTCGCGTGCGCGGGCCGATCAATGCGGCGGCGGCTTCAAGGTCAATCACGCCGTCATCGCCCAGCGGCAATACCAACAGTGTGAGCGCGCGGCGTTTGGCCAACTGCTGCCAGGGCAGCAGGTTGGCGTGGTGTTCCAGGGCGCTGATGACAATTTCATCGCCCGCGTTGAATAAGTGCTCAAGGCCATAGGCCAGGAGGTTCAGCGCCGAGGTTGCGCCGTGGGTAAAGATAATTTGCCCGCTGTCGCCTGCATTCAGCCATTGCGCGACCTTGCTGCGGCTGTCCTCGAACGCCTGTGTTGCATGGGCCCCCGGCAAATGCTGGGCACGGTGCACGTTGGCAGCGCCATTGACGTAGTAATGGCCGATGGCATCCAGCAGGGCTTGAGGTTTTTGCGTGGTGGCGGCGTTATCCAGATAGGTCTGGTCTTGCCGTTGCAGGGTGGCGATGGCCGGAAAGTCGGCGCGCCAGGGAGAGGGCACAAGCATGGGGTCAAGACTCGTATAAGCGAACCGCGCCTCGAAGGCGCGGCCCGCTAGTGGCATCGAGTGGCTGCTTAGTTGTGAGCGTGCAGCGCTTCGTTCAGTTCGATGGCCGATTTGTGGGTTTTGCATTCCACGGCACCGGTCTCGGAGTTACGGCGGAACAGCAGGTCCGGTTGGCCGGCCAGTTCGCGCGCCTTGACCACCTTGACCAGTTGGTTCTTCTCGTCGAGCAGCGCAACCTTGGTGCCGGCGGTCACGTACAGGCCAGATTCCACGGTATTACGGTCGCCCAACGGGATACCGATACCGGCGTTGGCGCCGATCAGGCAGCCTTCGCCGACCTTGATCACGATATTGCCGCCGCCCGACAGGGTGCCCATGGTGGAGCAACCGCCGCCCAGGTCCGAACCCTTGCCGACGAACACACCCGCCGACACACGGCCTTCGATCATGCCCGGGCCTTCGGTGCCGGCATTGAAGTTGACGAAACCTTCGTGCATCACGGTGGTGCCTTCGCCCACATAGGCGCCCAGGCGGATACGCGCGGCGTCAGCGATACGCACGCCGCTCGGCACTACGTAGTCGGTCATTTTCGGGAACTTGTCCACCGAGAACACTTCCAGCACTTCGCCGCGCAGGCGCGCTTCCAACTGGCGTTCGGCCAGTTCATTGATGTCGATTGCGCCCTGGCTGGTCCAGGCCACGTTCGGCAACTGTGGGAACACACCGGCCAGGCTCAGGCCGTGAGGCTTGACCAGGCGATGGGACAGCAGGTGCAGCTTGAGGTAGGCCTCAGGCGTGGAGGTCAACGCGGCGTCTTCGGCCAGCACGGTGGCGACCAGCGGGTTGTGGCTTTCCGCCAGGCGGCTCAGCAAGGCTGCCTGGGTGGCATCGACGCCTTTGAGCGCATCCGCCAGTTGCAGGGCCTGGGCGACGGTGAAGGTGATCGCCTGGTTGCCTTCGCTGTAGCCAAGGATCGGCGCGATGGCGGCAACGATTTCAGCCGATGGGTTGAGCAAGGGTTGTGCGTAAAACACTTCCAGCCAAGCACCTTGGCGGTTCTGAGTGCCGACGCCGAAGCCCAGGCTGAACAGGGAATTGGACATGCTGTTACCTCTACAAAAATGGAAGGGCTGGCCTACTTGAGGGCCGCCGAATAACTATCTGGCTTGAAGCCAATCAGGGTTCTGTCACCGAGATCAAGCACCGGGCGCTTGATCATCGAGGGTTGTGCGAGCATCAGTTCAATGGCTTTCGACTGATCGAGATCGGCTTTGCGTTCGTCTTCGAGTTTGCGAAAGGTGGTGCCCGCACGGTTCAAAACCACCTGCCAACCGTGCTCGTTGCACCATTGGGTCAAGTGTTCGCGGTCGATGCCGGCCGTTTTGTAGTCGTGGAACTCATAGCTGACACCGTGCTCATCGAGCCAGGTGCGCGCCTTTTTCATGGTGTCGCAGGCTTTGATGCCGAAAAGGTGCAACGTTTTGCTTGAAGCGGTCAAGGAATTGCCCCCTTTTGGACAAATGAAACTGAAAGGTCACGGATTATGCCACGACCAGCGGCTTTGGGTGCCGCTCGTCAGCACCGTGCGACTATTGTGCAAAAGCCAGCACGCAGCATAGGTGGGTAACATACCCAGGTAATATGGCACTTCAACGGCCAGTTGTTGCCTGATGTGTGTCGTTGCAAGTCGATCGTCCGGGAAACCCGCGTTATGCAAACCGCCTACACCGTTCTTATCCTGCTGATGCTGGTCAGCGTTTCGCGTCTGGTGGGGCGCATCATCCCGCTGCCGTTACCCCTGGTGCAGATTGCGGCGGGTGCCTTGCTGGCCTGGCCCACGCTGGGGCTGCATGTGGCGCTGGACCCGGAGTTGTTCCTGTTTCTGTTCCTGCCACCGTTGTTGTTCTCGGATGGCTGGCGCATGCCCAAGCGTGAGTTGTGGCGCCTGCGCGGCCCGATCCTGACGTTGGCGGTGGGGCTGGTGCTGTTCACCGTGGTCGGTGCTGGCTACTTCATTCACTGGCTGTTGCCTGCGATTCCGTTGCCGGTGGCCTTCGCCCTGGCGGCGGTGTTGTCGCCGACGGACGCCGTGGCGGTGTCGGCCATTTCCCAGAACCGTTTACCTACACCCCTGATGCATATGCTCCAGGGCGAGGCGCTGATGAATGATGCCTCGGGCCTGGTGACCTTCAAGTTCGCCCTGGCGGCAGCGTTGACCGGCGTGTTTTCACTGGCGGATGCCAGCCTCACCTTTGTCCTTGTGGCCATGGGTGGGCTGGCGGTCGGGGTGGCGTTGAGCTGGCTGGTTGGCCGATTGCGCGCCTGGATGATCGCCCGCGGTTGGGATGATCCGGCCACCCACGTGGTTTTCATGCTGCTGCTACCGTTTGCCGCGTATGTGCTGGCCGAACGCTTGGGGGCTTCGGGGATTTTGTCGGCGGTGGCGGCGGGCATGATGCAAAGCTGGCTTGATCTGCTGCCGCGCCAGACCAGCACGCGCTTGCTCAACCGCAGTGTGTGGTCGTTGCTGGAATTTGCCTTCAACGGCCTGATCTTCCTGCTGCTCGGCCTGCAACTGCCAGACATCATCAAGGCCGTGGTAAGCCATGAAGCCACGCTCTGGCCGACGTTGTTGTACCGCTGCCTGGACGTGATCGCGATTTTCCTGGTGCTGCTGGTGCTGCGATTTATCTGGGTACAGAGCATATGGCGGTTGTCGGGCCTGTTGCGGCGGCTACGGGGGAAAAGCGAGCTGACGTTGGTGCCTACTGCCCGTTCCTGTTGGCTGTTGACCATCGGCGGTGTGCGCGGGGCGGTGACCTTGGCCGGTGTGATGTCGGTGCCTTTGCTGTTGGCGCCGGGGCATGACTTCCCGGAGCGTGACCTGCTGATTTTCATCGCCGCCGGGGTGATCCTGCTCTCGCTGATTGCCGCCTGCATCGCCTTGCCGCTGTTGCTGCGCGGCATCGAAAAGAGCCCGGATGAAAAGCGCCACAACGAAGTGCGTGAGGCCTGGAAAAAAACCGCCGTCGCGGCCATCCATGCCCTGGAGGCAGATGAACCCTCTGAAACCGAAACCCAGGATGCCGCCCAGGCCGCGCTCGCCACTGAACTCAAGGCGCGGTTGATGTCGGAATACCGTCATCAATTGGAGGTGTTCAACGATTCGGCCGAGGCCCAGGCGCTCGCTCAGCAGATGGATCTGCTTGAGCGCAAGCTTCGGCTCAAGGCGCTGCGTGCGCAGCGCTTGGAGTTGTACAGCTTGAGCCGTCATCACCAGATTGGTGATGACGTCTTGAGGGAGGTATTGGCGGATCTGGATATGAGTGAGGCAAACCTGGGTCAAGTGAAATGACCCGTGAGGGGCTTACCGGCGACGCTGAATGAAATCCCGAATCCGCTCGGCCGCTTCCACGCACTCGGCCAATGGCGCAACCAGCGCCAGGCGCACACGGCCGGCGCCGGGGTTGAAGCCATCCACTTCGCGTGACAGGTACGAGCCCGGCACCACGGTGACGTGTTCTTCCACGAACAGGTCGCGGCAGAATGCAGCATCGTCGCCTTCCACGTTCGGCCACAGGTAGAAACCACCGTCCGGGCTTTGCACGTCCAGTACCGGCTTGAGGATTGCCAGCACCGCGTCGAATTTTTCGCGGTACAGGTCACGGTTGGCCTTTACGTGGGCTTCGTCGTGCCAGGCGGCAATGCTGGCCAATTGGGTCTGCACCGGCATTGCACAGCCGTGGTAGGTGCGGTAAAGCAGGAATGCCTTGAGGATATTGGCGTCGCCGGCGACAAAGCCGGAGCGCAGGCCTGGCAGGTTGGAGCGTTTGGACAAGCTGTGGAACACCACGCAACGCTTGAAGTCCTCGCGGCCCAGTTCCACGCAGGCGCTGAGCAGGCCTGGCGGCGGGGTTTGTTCGTCGAAGTAGAGCTCGCTGTAGCATTCGTCGGCGGCAATGAGGAAGTCATACTCGTCGGCCAGCGCGATCAGTTTTTTCAGGGTTTCAACCGGGATCAGCGCGCCGGTCGGGTTGCCGGGGGAGCACAGGAACAGGATCTGGCAGCGTTTCCAGATGTCCGGCGACACGGCGTCGAAATCCGGGTTGAAACCGTTCGCATCCAGGCATGGCAGGTAGTGCGGCTTGGCCCCGGCCAGGAAGGCGGCGCCTTCGTAGATCTGATAGAACGGGTTGGGGCTGACCACCAGGGCATCGTCGCCGCGGTTGACCACGGTCTGGGTGAAGGCGAACAGTGCTTCGCGGGTGCCGTTGACCGGCAGGATATTGCGCGCCGGGTCGAGCCAGCCCTTGGGTACATTGAAGCGACGTTCGCACCAGGCACCGATGGCCTCGCGCAATGCCGGGAGGCCCAGGGTGGTTGGGTAGACCGCCATCTGGTCGAGGTTATCTGCCAGCGCCTTGGCCACGAATTCCGGGGATTTATGCTTCGGTTCGCCGATGGACAGCGCGATCGGGCGTTTGCCTGGGTTGGGCGTGACGCTGCCGAGCAGGGCGCGCAGTTTCTCGAACGGGTAGGGCTGCAGCTGGTTCAGGGCGTTGTTCATCGGTGGATCTCGTGCAAGGCGTTAAAAACTGGGGGCGGCGCTGATTAAATGGTCAGTCGTGTCAGTTCGACACCGGGTTCCTGGGTCACGCTCAGCTGCTGGACGATCGCGTCCTGCAGGCGGCGGCACAGCTCCGGGTCGGACAGTGGCTGGTTATCGGCGTCGGTGATGAAGAACACGTCTTCCACGCGCTCGCCCAGGGTCGCAATCTTGGCATTCTGCAACGACAGGTCGAACTCCAAAAAGATGCCGCCGATCCGTGCCAACAGGCCCGGACGGTCCGGCGCGCTGAGCTCCAGCACGGTCACCGGACGCTGTGCATCGTTGGAGATGGTCACCTGGGGGGCGAAGGCAAAATGCTTGAGCTGGCGAGGTACCCGGCGCTGGATGATGGTCGGGTAGTCATCCGGGTTGCGCAGCGCTTCGGTGAGCCCTTCGCGAATCTTTTTGACCCGCGCCGGGTTGTCGCCAATCGACTCGCCTTCGGTGTCGAGCACGATGTAGGTGTCGAGGGTGAACTGGCTGCTGGAGGTGATCACGCGGGCGTCATGGATGTTCAGGTTGAGCTGGTCCATGGCGGCCACGGTCACGGCGAAGAAGTCGTGCTGGTCGGGCGCGTAGATGAAGATCTGCGTGCCGCCCTCGAATTCGCGCTGGGTGGTTTCCTTGATCAAGACCAGCGGGCCGCCATCGGCGGGTTGCTGGAGGATGGCGTCGCTGTGCCAGGCCACATCGCCGGCAGTGTGGCGCAGGAAGTAATCATCACCCAGTTGCGACCAGAGCTGTTCGACGTCGTCCGGGTCGTTGCCGCCGCGCACCAGGATATCCAGGGCCGCGCTTTGGGTACGACGGATCTGCTCTTCGCGGTCCACCGGGTTTTCCAGGCCGCGACGCAAGGCGCGCTTGGTCTCGGTGTAGAGTTGGCGCAACAGGCTGGCGCGCCAGGAGTTCCACAGCGTCGGGTTGGTGGCGTTGATGTCGGAGACGGTCAGTACGTACAGGTAGTCGAGGCGGGTTTCATCGCCGACGATCTGTGCGAAATCGTGGATCACCTGCGGGTCGGATAAGTCCTTGCGCTGGGCGGTGGTCGACATTATCAGGTGGTTCTGCACCAGCCAGACAATCAGGCGGCTGTCCCACAACGGCAACTGATGGCGCTGGCAGAAGGCCTCGGCGTCAACCGCACCGATTTCCGAGTGGTCGCCATGCCGGCCTTTGCCAATGTCGTGATACAGGCCGGCCAGGTAGATCAGCTCGGGCTTGGGCAGCTTGGCCATGAGCTTGCTGGCCAGCGGGAATTTTTCGGAGACCTGGGTGTACTGCAACTTACGCAGGTGCTTGATCAGGTTCAGGGTGTGGGCGTCCACCGTGTAGATGTGGAAGAGGTCGTGTTGCATCTGCCCGACGATAAAGCCGAACTCCGGTAGGTAACGCCCGAGGATCCCGTAGCGGTTCATCCGCCGCAGATTGCGGTGGATGCCGATCTTGCATTTGAACAGTTCGATAAACAGGCTGGTGTTGCGGATGTCATTGCGAAAATCATCGTCGATCAGGTGACGGTTTTCCCGCAACAGGCGAATCGTATCGGCACGCACGCCTTTGATTTCCGGCTGCTGGGCCATCAGCACGAAGATTTCCAGCATGGCGAACGGGGTGCGGCGGAACACGTTGTCGTTACGCGCCTCGATATAGCCGTCGTGCAGCTGGAAACGCGCGTTGATCGGCTGCGGTGGTGCTTCGTCTTCCGGGGCCAGGATCACTTCTTCGAAGTGCTGGATGATCAGGTCGCTGAGCTGGGCAATGCTCATGACCACCCGGTAGTACTGCTGCATGAAGCTTTCGATGCTGGTCTTCGCGTCTTCGCCTTCAAAACCGAGCAGGGTGGCGATGGACCGCTGGTGGTCGAACAGCAGGCGGTCTTCGGAGCGCCCGGCGAGCATGTGCAGGGCGTAGCGCACTTTCCACAGGAATTCCTGGGACGAGGCCAGCAGGGCGTTTTCGCTCTCCACCAGAAAACCCTCGCCGGCCAGGGCGCGCAGGTTCAGGGTGCCGTACTGGCGGCGGGCGACCCACAGGATGGTCTGGATGTCCCGCAGCCCGCCCGGCGAGCCTTTGACGTTGGGTTCCAGGTTGTATTCGGTGTCGTTGTACTTGTGGTGCCGGGCTTTCTGCTCGGCACGCTTGGCCAGGAAGAAATCCTTGCTGGGCCACATGTGTGCGGTGCTCGTGACTTCGAGCATGCGCTGGCGCAGGCGCTCGGGGCCGGCGATGGTGCGGCTTTCCATCAGGTTGGTGATGACGGTCAGGTCGGCACGGGCTTCTTCGGCGCATTCGTCGACCGAGCGCACGCTCTGGCCGACCTCAAGGCCGATATCCCACAACAGCGTCAGAAAACGCTCGATGGAATCGCGAAAGATCTCATGATCGGCACTGTCCAGCAGGATCAGCAAATCGATGTCGGAGTAGGGGTGCAGTTCACCACGGCCATAGCCGCCGACCGCGACCAGGGCGATATCGGCGTCTTCGCTCCAGGTGAACTGTTCCCAGGCCTTTTGCAGGATGTTATCGATGAACCAGGCGCGGTCCTCGATCAGCCGGCGAATGTCCCGGCCGCTGCGAAAGCGCTCGTCGAGCACCTCGCGGGCCTGGCGGATAGCCTTCTTGAAGGCGGCGATAGGGCTCGCCTTCAGCGCCAGTTCGGCCTGGAACTGGCCACGGTCGAAGAGTTCGGGATCCACCTGGGGCATTGATCGGCTTTCCTTTCTATCTATCAGTCAGTCAGAACACAGTGGGGGAAAACCTGGGCAGCCGTTACGCCGAAGCCGCACCCGAAATGCGTGGGATCGTGTCGTCCGCACGCAGGGTGAAGATTTCGTAGCCGGTGTCGGTGACCAGCAGGGTGTGTTCCCACTGGGCCGAGAGCTTGCGGTCCTTGGTGATGGCGGTCCAGCCGTCGCCCAGAACCTTGGTGTCGGCCTTGCCCTGGTTGATCATCGGCTCGATGGTGAAGGTCATGCCTGCCTTGAGTTCCATGCCGGTGCCGGCGCGGCCGTAGTGCAGGATCTGCGGTTCTTCGTGGAACACCTTGCCGATACCGTGGCCGCAGAATTCGCGGACGACCGAGAAACCGTTCTTTTCCGCGTGCTTCTGGATCACTTCACCGATGTCGCCCAGGCGGCAGCCAGGCTTGACGATCTCGATGGCCTTGTACATGCATTCCTGGGTGACCTGGGACAGGCGCTCAGCCCAGACCGGTACGGTGCCGACGTGGAACATGCGGCTGGTGTCGCCGTGGTAGCCATCCTTGATCACGGTGACGTCGATGTTCAGGGTGTCGCCGTCCTTCAACGGTTTGTCACCGGGAATCCCGTGGCATACCACATGGTTGATCGAGGTGCAGATCGACTTGGGGAAACCCTTGTAGTTCAGCGGCGCAGGGATGGCCTTTTGCACGTTGACTATATAGTCGTGGCAGATACGGTCCAGCGCTTCAGTAGTGACACCTGGCTTGACGTGTTCGGCGATCATTTCCAGCACGTCGGCCGCCAGTTTGCCAGCAACGCGCATGCCTGCGATGTCTTCGGCGGTTTTCAAAGTAACGGTCATACAGGCTCTCTCTAGCGCGACGCGCTGAAATCAATACGGTTTGCGGGCGTGCGACAAAAGGTTACAGAATTCGCACAAGCCCAAAAAACGCGATTCTACCAGACGCGGGTGGCAAATCATGAGCGTCTGGTGATCGGTTCTCTCTATAAGGTGGGGCTATATTGGCTCTATTCAAAGGCTTGCGCAAAAGACGTGGTTGGCAAATGTGATTGCGGGTTTCGTTTTCGCCCTTGCTGTGGTATAAAATGCGCCGCTTTCCGGGGATACCCCGCGAAGCTTAAATCCACACACGTGTCGACACGATGACCTGGGTGCCGGAGGCCTTGATGCCGCTGGTTGGTCATTGGGATACGTGGAGGCCAAACCCGACTTATTAAGGAACTATCATGTCCCAAGTCAACATGCGCGATATGCTGAAGGCCGGTGTGCACTTCGGTCACCAGACCCGTTACTGGAACCCGAAAATGGGTAAGTACATTTTCGGCGCGCGTAACAAGATCCACATCATCAACCTTGAAAAAACCCTGCCAATGTTCAACGAAGCGCTGACTTTCGTAGAGCGCCTGGCCCAGGGCAAAAACAAGATTCTGTTCGTCGGCACCAAGCGTTCCGCTGGCAAGATCGTTGCTGAAGAAGCAGCACGTTGCGGTTCGCCGTACGTCGATCACCGCTGGTTGGGCGGCATGCTGACCAACTTCAAAACCATCCGTGCTTCCATCAAGCGTCTGCGTGACCTTGAAGTGCAAGCCGAAGACGGTACTTTCGCCAAGCTGACCAAGAAAGAGGCGCTGATGCGCACTCGCGACCTGGAAAAGCTCGATCGTTCCCTGGGTGGTATCAAGGACATGGGCGGTCTGCCTGACGCACTGTTCGTTATCGACGTTGATCACGAGCGCATCGCGATCACCGAAGCCAACAAGCTGGGCATCCCTGTTATCGGCGTAGTCGATACCAACAGCAGCCCGGAAGGCGTTGACTACATCATCCCAGGCAACGATGACGCCATCCGCGCTATCCAGCTGTACATGGGTTCGATGGCTGACGCTGTTATCCGTGGTCGCAACCACGTTGCTGGTGGCACCGAGCAGTTCGTTGAAGAAGCTCCGGTAGCCGCAGCTGAGTAATTGACGCCCTGGCGTTGACTCAGTAAGCAAAAAGGGGGCTTGGCCCCCTTTTTGCCACCTCGAAAACCATTTGTCGGCAGCGCAGCTACATCATCTGTAACGTGCGGCGGCCTACAAGGGAGATTCGGGAAGAATTGATCGCCCGTTTGATCGGGTGGAATGGTTGAAAACCTATCCAAGAGGATTTTGAAATGGCAGAGATTACTGCAGCGTTGGTCAAAGAACTGCGTGAGCGTACCGGCGAAGGCATGATGGATTGCAAAAAGGCCTTGACCAAGGCCGGCGGCGACATCGAAAAAGCCATTGATGACATGCGTGCTTCCGGCGCCATCAAGGCTGCCAAGAAAGCAGGCAACGTTGCTGCTGAAGGCGCTATCGCCCTGAAGGAAGACGGTAAATCCGCAGTCCTGCTGGAAGTGAACTCGCAGACTGACTTCCTGGCCCTGCAGGACGACTTCAAGGCATTTGTTGCTGCCAGCGTTGAGAAAGCGTTCGCCGACAAACTGACTGACGCCGCTCCGCTGATCGAAGCTCAAGAAGCAGACCGTCTGGTACTGGTCGGCAAGGTTGGCGAAAACGTCAACATTCGTCGCCTGGTTCGCGTTGACGGTGATGTTGTTGGTGGTTACCTGCACGGCAACAAGATCGGTGTCGCGGTTGTTCTGAAGGGCGGCACTGTTGAGCTGGCCAAAGACATCGCTATGCACGTAGCGGCCAGCAACCCTGAGTTCCTGCTGCCATCGGAAGTGTCTGCTGACGCGATCGAGCGCGAAAAAGCTGTGTTCCTGAGCCTCAACGCTGACAAAATCGCTGGCAAGCCAGAGAATATCGTTGAAAACATGATCAAAGGCCGTATTAGCAAGTTCCTGGCTGAAGCAAGCCTGGTTGAGCAGGCGTTCGTCAAGAACCCTGAAGTCAAGGTTGGCGAACTGGCCAAGAAAGCCGGTGCTGAAATCGTTTCCTTCACTTACTTCAAAGTAGGCGAAGGCATCGAGAAGCCGGTCGACAACTTCGCTGAAGAAGTTGCTGCCCAGCTGGCTGCCGCCAAGCAATAAGACAGTTTCCAACTGTCGCCCGAAAGAGGCTGCCCGCTCACGCGCGCAGCCTCTTTTCAAATGGGAAGGCTAATTTTATTTGGCTTCCCCTTGGAACTGGCTTACAAAGCCGTGATCCGATGGCGCTGTGACAGCGTCCAGCTAGAGTGAACGCAAGCCGTAAACGGCTCGCCAAGAATTTTTAAAAAATACGCCGCAGGAGAGATTCGCAATGGCTCAGCAGGGCAGTGGTTATCAGGCTCGCTATAAACGCATTCTACTCAAGCTTAGCGGCGAGGCCCTGATGGGCTCGGAAGAGTTCGGGATCGATCCCAAGGTGCTCGATCGCATGGCGCTGGAAGTCGGCCAACTGGTCGGCATCGGTGTCCAGGTCGGCCTGGTGATCGGGGGGGGTAACCTGTTCCGTGGCGCGGCACTGAGTGCGGCCGGTATGGATCGGGTCACGGGTGACCACATGGGCATGCTGGCCACTGTGATGAACGCCCTGGCCATGCGCGACGCCCTGGAGCGTGCCAATATCTCGGCAATCGTGATGTCGGCTATTTCCATGGTTGGTGTGACCGATCACTATGATCGCCGCAAAGCCATGCGTCACTTGAACTCCAAAGAAGTGGTGATCTTCGCTGCCGGTACTGGCAATCCATTCTTTACCACGGATTCGGCTGCTTGCTTGCGCGCCATCGAAATTGATGCTGACGTAGTGCTCAAGGCCACCAAGGTGGATGGCGTATACACCGCAGACCCATTCAAAGACCCGCATGCCGAGAAGTTCGATCATCTGACCTACGATGAAGTGCTGGATCGCAAGCTGGGCGTGATGGACCTGACGGCTATTTGCCTGTGCCGCGACCACAAGATGCCACTGCGCGTATTTAACATGAACAAGCCCGGCGCCCTGCTGAATATCGTACACGGCGGCGCGGAAGGGACTCTGATCGAGGAAGGCCAACAATGATCAATGAAATCAAGAAAGACGCCCAAGCGCGTATGCAGAAATCCCTGGAGTCTCTGAGCCACGCATTCGGCCAGATTCGTACCGGCAAGGCGCACCCGAGCATCCTGGGTAGCGTGATGGTGCCGTATTACGGCGCCGACACCCCGCTGAGCGGTGTGGCCAACGTAACCGTAAAAGATTCGCGCACCCTGCAAGTCGTGGCCTTCGAGCGCAACATGCTCGCGGCCGTCGACAAAGCCATCCAAAGTGCCGGCCTGAACCTCAACCCGACCAACCTGGGCGAGTTGTTGTTGATCTCCATGCCGGCGCTGACCGAAGAAACCCGCAAGGGCTTCACCAAGCAGGCGCGCAGTGCAGCTGAAGACGCGCGTGTTGCCGTGCGCAACATCCGTCGTGATGCATTGGGTGATCTGAAGAAGCTGGTCAAGGACAAGGAAATCAGCGAAGACGAAGAGCGTCGTGCTATTGCCGATATCGATAAGCTGACTAAAGAAGCCGAGGCTCAGATTACCAAGGCTACCGAAGAAAAAGAAAAGGACCTGATGGCCGTATAAGGGGTCAGGACGCCTTCATGGAAAAGACCAAGCAGACTGTGCCCTCTGTGGTGCCGCGCCATGTCGCGATCATCATGGATGGGAATAATCGCTGGGCGAAGAAACGCTTTCTGCCTGGTGTCGCCGGGCATAAAGCGGGTGTCGATGCGGTGCGGGCGGTGATTGAGGTGTGTGCCGAGGCCAAGGTCGAAGTGTTGACCCTGTTCGCCTTCTCCAGTGAAAACTGGCAGCGGCCTGCCGAGGAAGTCAGTGCCCTGATGGACCTGTTCTTCAAGGCCTTGCGTCGTGAGGCCAAGCGTCTCAACGACAATAAAATCAGCCTGCGCATCATCGGTGATCGTTCGCGATTCCATCCGGATTTGCAGGCCGCCATGCGCGAAGCCGAGGCGATCACAGCTGGCAGCGACCGCTTTGTACTGCAGATCGCCGCCAACTATGGCGGCCAGTGGGATATCGCCCAGGCTGCGCAGCGGCTGGCTCGCGAAGTGCAGGCCGGCCATCTGCGCCCGGACGACATCACGCCCGAACTGTTGCAAACCTGCCTGGTGACCGGCGACCTGCCGTTGCCGGACCTGTGTATCCGCACCGGTGGTGAGCACCGCATCAGTAACTTTCTATTGTGGCAATTGGCCTACACCGAGTTGTACTTCTCCGACCTGTTCTGGCCGGACTTCAAACACGATGCCATGCGTAAAGCGCTGGCCGATTTCGCTTCCCGTCAGCGTCGCTTCGGTAAAACGAGCGAGCAGATCGAAGCTGGAGCCCGGGTTTAAATGCTTAAACAACGAATCATCACAGCACTGATCCTGCTGCCGATTGCCTTGTGTGGATTTTTCCTGCTCGACGGTTCCGGCTTTGCGCTGTTTATTGGCCTGGTTGTAATCCTCGGGGCCTGGGAATGGGCGCGCCTGGCAGGGTTCAGTACGCAGTTGCCACGCCTGGTCTATGCGGCGGTGGTAGCGCTGTTGCTGTTCCTGATGTACATCCTGCCGGACATCGCGCCCTGGGTATTGGGGGCGGCGGTATTGTGGTGGGCGCTGGCGACGTTCCTGGTGCTGACCTATCCGCGCACCAGTGCCCAGTGGTCCAGTGTCGCCTGCAAATTGGTGATTGGCTTGCTGATCCTGCTGCCGGCCTGGCAAGGGCTGGTGGAGATCAAGCGCTACCCGATTGGTAATGAGCTGATCCTCGCGGTAATGGTGCTGGTCTGGGGGGCTGATATTGGCGCCTACTTTTCCGGCCGGGCCTTTGGCAAGCGCAAGCTGGCACCCGCCGTCAGCCCGGGCAAAAGCTGGGAAGGCGTGTATGGCGGCCTGGCGTTGACACTGGTGATCACGCTTGTTGTTGGTGTCGTGCGCGAATGGTCGATGAAGGAAGTCTTCCTGGCCCTGCTGGGTACGGCCATTGTCGTATTCATCTCGGTGGTGGGTGACCTCACTGAAAGTATGTTCAAGCGCCAGGCCGGGATCAAGGACAGCAGCAACCTGCTGCCGGGCCATGGTGGCGTGCTGGATCGCATCGACAGCCTCACGGCCGCGATCCCGATCTTTGCCGTACTGTTGTGGATGAGCGCCTCGTGAGCCGCCTGCAACAGGTCACCGTGCTGGGCGCGACCGGTTCGGTAGGGTTGAGCGCCCTGGACGTGATTGCTCGTCACCCGGAACGCTATCAAGTCTTCGCGCTGACCGGCTTCAGCCGCTTGAGTGAGTTGCTGGCCCTGTGCGTGCGTCATGCGCCGCGCTTTGCCGTCGTACCCGAGGCTACGGCTGCGCGGGGTTTGCAGGATGATCTGCGCGCCGCGGGTTTGGCTACCCAGGTGCTGGTGGGGGAGGAAGGTTTGTGCCAGGTCTCGGCCGATGCCGAGGTGGATACCGTTGTCGCTGCTATCGTCGGTGCTGCTGGCTTGCGCCCGACCTTGGCGGCTGTCGACGCCGGCAAGAAGATCCTGCTGGCTAATAAAGAGGCGCTGGTGATGTCCGGCGCGTTATTTATGCAGGCGGTGCGTAAGAGCGGCGCGGTGCTGCTGCCCCTCGACAGTGAGCACAACGCAATCTTCCAATGCATGCCGGGCGACTTCGCTCGCGGCTTGAGCCAGGTCGGTGTGCGTCGGATCTTGCTGACGGCCTCAGGTGGTCCTTTTCGGCAGACGCCGGTGACTGAGCTGGAGCATGTGTCTCCGGACCAGGCTTGCGCCCATCCGAACTGGTCCATGGGGCGCAAAATTTCCGTGGACTCGGCAAGCATGATGAACAAAGGCCTGGAGTTGATCGAGGCCTGCTGGCTGTTCGATGCGCGGCCTGAGCAGGTCGAGGTGGTGATTCACCCGCAAAGTGTGATTCATTCCCTGGTCGACTATGTGGACGGTTCGGTATTGGCGCAGTTGGGCAACCCCGATATGCGTACGCCGATCGCCAACGCCCTGGCTTGGCCGGAGCGCATCGACTCCGGTGTCGCGCCTCTGGACCTGTTCGCCATTGCCCGCCTGGATTTCGAGGCGCCGGACGAGCAGCGCTTTCCCTGCCTGCGCCTGGCGCGGCTGGCAGCCGAGGCGGGTAACAGCGCACCGGCAATGCTCAATGCAGCCAATGAAGTTGCTGTGGCGGCGTTTCTCGAACGGCGCATCCGCTTTCCGCAGATCGCGAGTATCATCGAGGATGTTCTAAGTCTTGAACCCGTGGTGGCAGTGAATGATTTGGGGGCGGTGTTCGAGGCGGATACCAAGGCCCGGACCCTGGCCAAACAATGGTTGAACCGCAACGCGCGTTAGTCTTTGGGCGCGTTTGAGCCTTCAGGCACTGGATTGGAATGCGGAGAAATTAGATGAGTGCGCTTTACATGATTGTCGGCACCCTGGTTGCTCTGGGTGTGCTGGTTACCTTCCACGAATTCGGCCACTTCTGGGTGGCGCGTCGTTGCGGCGTCAAGGTACTGCGCTTTTCCGTTGGTTTCGGTATGCCGCTGCTGCGCTGGCACGACCGTCGTGGCACCGAATTCGTGATTGCGGCGATTCCCCTGGGTGGTTACGTCAAGATGCTCGATGAGCGCGAAGGCGAAGTGCCGGCGGATCAGCTCGATCAATCCTTCAATCGCAAGACGGTTCGTCAGCGTATTGCGATTGTCGCTGCTGGCCCGATCGCCAATTTCCTGCTGGCCATGGTGTTCTTCTGGGTCCTGGCCATGCTCGGTAGCGAGCAGATTCGCCCGGTCATCGGTGCGGTTGAGTCGGACAGCATCGCCGCCAAGGCTGGATTGGTCGCCGGGCAGGAAATAGTTTCCATTGATGGCGAGCCGACCACTGGTTGGGGCGCGGTCAATTTGCAGCTGGTGCGTCGCTTGGGTGAGAGCGGCACCGTCAAGGTGGTGGTACGCGAGCAGGATTCCACTGCCGAGTCCCCGCGTGAGCTGGCCCTGGACCATTGGCTCAAGGGGGCCGACGAGCCGGATCCGATCAAGTCCCTGGGGATTCGACCCTGGCGCCCGGCCTTGCCGCCGGTCCTGGCCGAGCTGGACCCGAAAGGTCCCGCCCAGGCCGCAGGTCTGAAAACCGGTGATCGCCTGTTGGCCCTTGATGGTCAGGCGCTGGGTGAATGGCAGCAAGTGGTCGACCTGGTACGTGTACGCCCTGATACCAAAATTGTGCTGAAAATTGAGCGCGATGGTGCTCAAATCGACGTCCCTGTCACCCTGGCGGTGCGGGGCGAAGCCAAGGCGGCCGGGGGTTACCTCGGTGCCGGCGTGAAAAGTCCGGACTGGCCGCCATCGATGGTGCGCGAGGTCAGTTTCGGGCCAGTGGCCGCGATTGGCGAGGGTGCAAAACGTACTTGGACCATGAGTGTGCTGACCCTCGAGTCCCTCAAGAAAATGTTGTTCGGCGAGCTCTCGGTAAAAAACTTGAGTGGGCCGATAACCATTGCTAAAGTGGCGGGCGCTTCTGCCCAGTCGGGTGTCGCGGATTTCCTGAATTTCCTGGCTTATCTGAGTATTAGTCTTGGGGTTCTGAATTTGCTGCCCATTCCGGTATTGGATGGGGGGCATCTGTTGTTTTATCTGGTCGAGTGGGCGCGTGGTCGCCCCTTGTCGGATCGGGTGCAGGGTTGGGGGATACAGATTGGTATCAGTTTGGTGGTCGGGGTGATGTTGTTAGCCTTGGTCAACGATCTGGGACGTCTGTAACGCTTCGCTGAATTGCGAATCTGCCGCATTTTGCGGCAGTTTGTTTATTGCCAGTTGGAATAAGAAAGGACTTCATGAAACGTCTGCTGCTAACTGCGGTTCTCACCGTATTGATGATCGCCGAAGTTCACGCCGAGTCCTTCACCATCTCCGATATTCGCGTCAACGGCCTCCAGCGGGTTTCCGCGGGTAGTGTCTTTGGTGCCTTGCCGTTGAACGTCGGGGAACAGGCTGATGACCGTCGCCTGGTGGAATCCACTCGTGCGCTGTTCAAAACCGGGTTCTTTCAAGACATCCAACTGGGTCGCGAAGGCAACGTCCTGGTCATCACCGTCGTCGAGCGACCCTCTGTCGCCAGTATCGAGATCGAAGGCAACAAGGCGATCTCCACTGAAGACCTGATGAAGGGGCTCAAGCAATCCGGCCTGGCCGAGGGCGAGATCTTCCAGCGCGCGACGCTTGAAGGTGTGCGTAACGAACTGCAACGCCAGTACGTTGCCCAGGGTCGCTACTCAGCAACCGTTGAAACCGAAGTGATCCCGCAGCCTCGTAACCGTGTCGGCCTGAAGGTCAACATTAACGAAGGCACCGTGGCGGCCATTCAGCACATCAACGTGGTGGGCAACACCAAGTTCGCTGATGAAGACCTGATCGACCTGTTCGAACTCAAGACCACCAACTGGTTGTCGTTCTTCAAGAACGATGACAAGTACGCCCGTGAAAAACTCTCCGGTGACCTGGAGCGCCTGCGTTCCTACTACCTGGACCGCGGCTATATCAACATGGATATCGCTTCGACCCAGGTGTCCATCACCCCGGACAAGAAGCACGTCTACATCACAGTCAACGTCAACGAAGGCGAGAAGTACAAGGTTCGTGACGTCAAGCTCAGCGGCGACTTGAAAGTGCCTGAAGATCAGGTCAAGGCGCTGTTGCTGGTGCAGAAGGACCAGGTGTTCTCGCGCAAGCTGATGACCACCACCTCCGAGCTGATCACCCGTCGTCTGGGTAACGAAGGCTATACCTTCGCCAACGTCAACGGTGTACCGACCCCGCACGATGATGACCACACCGTGGATATCACCTTCGTGGTCGATCCGGGCAAGCGTGCCTATGTGAATCGCATCAACTTCCGTGGCAATACCAAGTCCGCGGACGAAGTGCTGCGTCGTGAAATGCGCCAGATGGAAGGTGGCTGGGCGTCGACTTACCTGATCGACCAGTCCAAGACCCGTCTTGAGCGCCTGGGCTTCTTCAAGGAAGTGAACGTTGAAACCCCGGCCGTACCGGGTGTAGACGACCAGGTTGACGTGAACTACGCCGTAGAAGAACAAGCATCGGGCTCGATTACCGCCAGTGTCGGTTTTGCACAGAGTGCCGGTCTGATCCTGGGCGGTTCGATCACTCAGAACAACTTCCTCGGTACCGGTAACAAGGTTTCCATCGGCCTGACCCGAAGCGAATACCAGAGCCGCTATAACTTCGGTTATGTCGACCCCTACTGGACTGCTGACGGTGTGAGCCTGGGCTACAACGCCTTCTATCGCACCACCGACTACAAAGACCTCGACGTTAACGTAGCAAGCTATGCGATCGACAGCCTGGGTGCAGGTGTCAACATCGGTTACCCGATCAGCGAGACCTCGCGCCTGACGTTCGGCCTCACCGCGCAGCAGGATGAGATCAAGACCGGTGTGTACACCGTGGATGAGATCTTTGACTTTACCCGTCGTGAAGGCGATAAGTTCCTGAACTTCAAGGCCTCTGCCGGCTGGTCCGAGTCGACCCTGAACAAAGGCGTACTGGCAACCCGAGGTCACTCCCAGAGCCTGACCCTGGAAACCACCACGCCGGGCAGCGATCTCTCGTTCTTCAAGCTCGACTACCGTGGCCAGTTGTTCCAGCCGCTGAGCGATAACTACACCATGCGCCTGCACACTGAATTGGGTTATGGCGACGGTTATGGTTCGACCAACGGCTTGCCGTTCTATGAGAACTACTATGCCGGTGGTTTCAACTCGGTGCGTGGCTTCAAGGACAGCACGCTGGGCCCGCGTGGTACCCCGAGCCGTGGCGCTGGCGTGACCGGTAACACCGGAACCGTGGCGGACACCGATACTAGTGCGCTGCCATTCGGTGGTAACGTGTTGATCCAGGGTGGTGCGGAAATTCTCTTCCCTCTGCCGTTCGTCAAAGATCAGCGGTCCCTGCGTACTTCGGTTTTCTGGGATGTGGGTAACGTGTTCGACTCCAAGTGCGAACAGGTCACCAACCCAACGGGCGTGAAGTCCAACACCCAATGTAACGATGTGAGCCTGAGCAATATGGCGAGCTCCGTGGGTGTCGGCGTGACGTGGGTGACTGCGCTTGGTCCGTTGAGCTTTGCTCTGGCCATGCCGATCAAGAAACCGGATAACGCTGAAACCCAGATTTTCCAATTCTCCCTCGGCCAGACGTTCTAAGCGTCTGACCCAAGATAACGACAACGGATTCTGTAGGAGTACATCGTGCGTAAGTTGACTCAATTGGTTCTGCTGGCAACTGTGCTGGTAGCCACCCCGGCCTTCGCCGAAATGAAAATTGCCGTCCTGAACTATCAGATGGCCCTCCTGGAATCCGATGCGGCCAAGAAGTACGCAGTGGATGCAGAGAAAAAATTCGGTCCACAACTGACCAAGCTGAAAACGTTGGAAAGCAGCGCCAAGGGCATCCAGGATCGTCTGGTAGCCGGCGGTGACAAAATGCAGCAAGGCGAGCGCGAGCGTCTGGAGCTTGAGTTCAAGCAAAAGGCTCGTGACTACCAGTTCCAGTCCAAGGAGCTGAACGAAGCCAAGGCTGTTGCCGACCGCGAAATGCTCAAGCAGCTCAAGCCGAAGCTCGACAGCGCCGTGGAAGAAGTCATCAAGAAAGGTGCCTTTGACCTGGTGTTCGAGCGTGGCGCCGTGATTGACGTCAAGCCTCAATACGACATCACCCGCCAGGTGATCGAGCGCATGAACCAGCTGAAGTAAGCCATGACCGCGACTATCAAGCTCGGCGAGTTGGCCGAGTTCCTGGGGGCTACCTTGCGTGGCTCCCCGGAGAAAGAAATCACTGGGCTAGCCACCTTGCAGGAGGCTGGCCCAGCTCAGTTGAGCTTCCTCGCAAATCCCCAATACCGTAAATACCTGGTCGACTGCCAGGCCGCAGCCGTGTTGCTGAAGGCCGCTGACGCCGAGGGTTACGCCGGGGATGCGCTGGTAGTTGCAGACCCATACCTGTCGTACGCGAAAGCATCGCACCTGTTCGATCCGAAGCCCAAGGCTGCTGGCGGTATCCATCCGTCGGCGGTGATCGCCGATGATGCCCAAGTCGACCCTGCCGCCAATATTGGCGCGTTTGCAGTGATCGAGAGTGGTGCACGCATCGCTGCCGGGGTGACGGTCGGCGCACACTGCTTTATCGGTGCGCGCTGCGAAATCGGCGCCGATGGCTGGCTGGCTCCCCGCGTTACCCTGTACCACGATGTGCGTATCGGGCAGCGCGTAGTGATCCAGTCGGGCGCCGTGATCGGTGGCGAAGGTTTTGGCTTTGCCAATTCCAAAGGCGTCTGGCACAAGATTGCCCAGGTTGGCGGTGTATTGATCGGTGATGACGTGGAAATCGGCGTCAACACGGCTGTCGATCGCGGGGCCCTGGCCGATACCGTGATCGGTAACGGCGTGAAGCTCGACAACCAGATCCAGATTGCCCACAACGTGCAGATTGGCGATCACACCGCGATGGCAGCCTGCGTGGGGATTTCCGGTAGCACCAAGATCGGCAAGCATTGCATGCTCGCCGGTGGTGTAGGGCTGGTGGGGCATATCGATATTTGCGACAACGTCTTTATCACCGGCATGACCATGGTTACCCACTCGATTACCGAGCCCGGTGCCTATTCTTCCGGTACCGCCATGCAGCCTGCGGCTGAATGGCGCAAGAGTGCAGCACGCTTGAGGCAGCTCGACGACATGGCTCGACGCCTCAAGCAGCTGGAAAAGCGTGTTGGGGACGTGACCCCTGGCGGTAATGCTTCATCAGAAGGCTGATACCATTTCCATATCAAGTGTGCACAGCCGCTAGACTGCCTCCTTGATTTGCTAGCGGGGCGTGCGTTTAGTTCGCTCGCCCCCAATCTTTATTACAGGCTTCCCCCCGAAATGATGGACATCAACGAGATTCGCGAATACCTGCCTCACCGTTACCCGTTCCTGCTGGTGGACCGTGTAGTGGACCTGAACATTGAGGAAAAGCGCATTCGTGCCTACAAGAATGTCAGCATCAACGAACCGTTCTTCAATGGTCACTTTCCCGCGCATCCGATCATGCCCGGCGTGTTGATCATCGAAGCAATGGCCCAGGCTGCCGGTATCCTTGGTTTTAAAATGCTCGACCTCAAGCCTGCCGATGGCACGCTTTACTATTTCGTGGGCTCCGACAAGTTGCGTTTCCGCAACCCGGTCACGCCGGGCGACCAGTTGATCCTGGAAGCCAAGTTCATCAGCTGCAAGCGCCAGATCTGGAAGTTCGAATGCCAGGCCTCGGTGGATGGCAAGCCGGTGTGCTCCGCAGAGATCATCTGTGCGGAACGCAAACTATGAGTTTGATTGACCCTCGCGCAATCATCGATCCGTCGGCCGTTCTGGCCGCCGACGTTGAGGTCGGCCCCTGGTCGATCATCGGCGCAGGTGTGGAAATCGGCGAGGGGACTGTCATCGGGCCGCACGTGATCCTCAAAGGTCCGACCCGCATTGGCAAACACAATCGCATCTACCAGTTCTCCTCGGTAGGCGAAGACACCCCGGACATGAAGTACAAAGGCGAAGAGACGCGCCTGGTAATCGGTGATCACAACATCATCCGTGAAGGCGTGACCATTCACCGTGGCACCGTGCAGGATCGTGCCGAAACCACGCTGGGTGATCACAACCTGGTCATGGCCTATGCCCACATCGGCCATGACAGCGTTATCGGCAACCACTGCATCCTGGTCAACAACACTGCGTTGGCGGGCCATGTGCATGTTGATGACTGGGCGATCCTGTCCGGCTTCACCCTGGTGCATCAGTACTGCCATATCGGCGCCCACAGCTTTTCCGGCATGGGCACTGCCATTGGCAAGGACGTCCCGGCATTCGTCACGGTCTTCGGCAACCCGGCCGAAGCCCGCAGCATGAACTTCGAAGGCATGCGCCGTCGTGGTTTCAGCGAGGAGGCGATCCACGCCCTGCGTCGCGCCTACAAGGTGGTTTACCGCCAGGGGTTGACGGTCGAACAGGCCTTGAATGAACTGACCGAGCCGGCTGCGTTATTCCCGGAAGTCGCGGTGTTCCGTGACTCGATCCAGGCGTCGACTCGCGGCATTACCCGCTGATCATGGCCAATCTGCGTATTGCGTTGGTCGCCGGAGAAGCTTCCGGCGACATCTTGGGTGCAGGCCTTATGCGGGCGTTGAAGGCCCAGCATCCGGCGGTGGAGTTCATCGGTGTGGGAGGCCCGCTGATGCAGGCCGAAGGGCTCACGTCATACTTCCCCATGGAGCGCCTGTCGGTCATGGGGTTGGTGGAAGTGCTGGGCCGTCTGCGCGAGCTGCTGGCTCGACGCAAGCTGTTGATTCAGACGCTGATCGAAGAAAAGCCCGACGTCTTTATCGGTATCGATGCGCCGGACTTCACCCTCAATATCGAACTCAAGCTGCGTCAGGCCGGGATCAAGACCGTGCATTACGTCAGTCCGTCGGTGTGGGCGTGGCGGCAGAAACGTGTACTGAAGATCCGTGAAGGCTGCGACCTGATGTTGACCTTGCTACCGTTCGAAGCCAGGTTCTACGAAGAGAAGGGCGTGCCGGTACGGTTTGTTGGCCATACGTTGGCCGATACCATCCCCCTGCAGGCAGATCGCGCCGCAGCGCGTGCCGAACTGGGCTTGGCCGACGGTCCGCTCGTTGCCTTGATGCCCGGCAGTCGCGGTGGCGAAGTCGGTCGCCTGGCCAGTGTGTTTTTCGATGCGGCCGAGCGCCTTCAGGCACTGAAGCCTGGCATACGCTTCGTATTGCCGTGTGCCAGCCCGCAACGTCGTGCGCAGATCGAAACACTGCTGGAGGGGCGCAACCTGCCGCTGACGCTGCTTGACGGCCAGTCGCACCTGGCCCTTGCGGCGTGTGACGCGGTGCTGATTGCCTCGGGCACCGCGACCCTGGAAGCCTTGCTCTACAAGCGCCCGATGGTCGTGGCCTATCGCCTGGCGCCGCTGACCTATTGGATTCTCAAGCGCATGGTCAAGAGCCCCTATATCTCCTTGCCCAACCTCCTGGCCCAGCGCCTGTTGGTGCCGGAGTTGTTGCAGGACGATGCAACGCCCGAGGCGTTGGCACAAACGCTACTACCCTTGATCGACGGCGGCGAAGAGCAGACCCGTGGTTTCGATGATATCCACCGCACCCTGCGCGGTGATGCTTCGAACCAGGCGGCTGATGCCGTGCTGACCTTGATTGGCCAACAACAGGAAGCCTTATGAGCACGCAAATGGGCCTGGATTTCAGTCTGGTTGCCGAAGCCCATGCGCTGGTGGCTGGCGTTGATGAAGTCGGGCGTGGCCCGCTGTGTGGCGCGGTGGTCACCGCGGCGGTGATCCTTGATCCGAGTCGCCCGATCCTGGGTCTCAACGATTCGAAAAAGCTCACCGAAGCGCGCCGTGAAAAACTCTACGACGAGATCTGTGAAAAAGCCTTGAGCTGGCATATTGCCCGGGCCGAAGTCGAAGAGATCGACGAACTGAATATCCTCCACGCCACCATGCTTGCCATGCAGCGCGCTGTCGAGGGCCTGCATATCACGCCCAAGCTGGCGATGATCGACGGCAACCGCTGCCCGAAACTGGCGATGCCGGCCGAAGCGGTGGTCAAGGGGGATAGCAAGGTGCCGGCGATTGCCGCAGCTTCGATCCTGGCCAAGGTCAGCCGCGACCGTGAAATGGCCGCGTTCGAATTGATCTACCCCGGTTATGGCATCGGTGGTCATAAAGGCTACCCGACCCCCGTTCATCTGGAAGCCCTGGCTCGCCTCGGTCCCACCCCGATCCACCGGCGCTCGTTCGCCCCGGTGCGCCAGGCCTACGAGCTGCGCGAGAGCCCCAGCGAGGTTTAGTCGCGAGGCTGATGTTTTTGCCCAGGCCCGGTACAATCCCGGGCCTTGTTGTTTCTAAGTTTCTGGACAGGATCACTATGCCGGCTTCATTCGTTCACCTGCGCCTGCACACTGAATACTCCCTGGTCGACGGCCTGGTACGGATCAAACCCCTGGTCAAAACCCTGGTGGGCATGAATATGCCCGCGGTGGCGGTTACCGATCAGAACAACATGTGCTCCCTGGTCAAGTTCTACAAGAACGCCATGGGCGCTGGTATCAAGCCGATCTGCGGCGCCGACCTGTGGCTGTCCAACAAAGACCCGGATAACCCCCTGAGCCGCATCAGCCTGTTGGCGATGAATGGCGTGGGTTATCGCAACCTCACCGAATTGATCTCCCGCGGCTTTATCGACGGTCAGCGCAACGGCTCGATCATCATCGAGCGTGAGTGGGTAGCCGAAGCCAGCGAGGGCTTGATCATGCTCTCGGCGGCCAAAGAGGGCGAAATCGGTATCGCGCTGCTTGGCGGCAACCCGCAGGAAGCTGAAGTGCTGGCCCGCGAGTGGATGGCTGTCTTCCCCGACCGTTTCTACCTGGAAGTCCAGCGTACCAACCGCCCCAACGATGAAGAGCATCTGCACGCCGCCGTGGCGCTGGCCGATAAGCTGGGGGCACCGTTGGTGGCGACCAACGATGTGCGCTTTATCAAGAAGGAAGATTTCGAAGCCCACGAAACCCGTGTGTGCATCGGTGAAGGCCGGGCCCTGGATGACCCGCGTCGCTCGAAGAACTACAGCGAAGAGCAGTACCTCAAGAGCGCCGAGGAAATGGCCGAGCTGTTCAGCGACCTGCCCGAGGCCCTGGAAAACTCCGTCGAGATTGCCAAGCGCTGCAATATCGAGGTGAAGCTGGGCAAGCACTTCCTGCCCAACTTCCCGATTCCCGATGGCATGACCATCGACGAATACTTCCGCAAAGTCTCGTTCGATGGGCTTGAGGAGCGGCTCTCGGTCCTGTTGCCCAAGGACACCACCGAAGATTACGAAGCCAAGCGCCAGGTCTACGTCGACCGCCTGAATTTCGAGCTGGATATCATCATCCAGATGGGGTTCCCCGGTTACTTCCTGATCGTGATGGACTTTATCCAGTGGGCCAAGAACAACGGCGTGCCGGTAGGTCCGGGCCGGGGGTCAGGTGCCGGCTCGCTGGTGGCCTATGTGCAGAAGATCACCGACCTCGATCCGTTGGAGTATGACCTGCTGTTCGAGCGGTTCCTCAACCCGGAACGGGTCTCCATGCCCGACTTCGACGTCGACTTCTGCATGGACGGTCGCGACCGCGTGATCGAGTACGTGGCCGAAAAATACGGCCGCAACGCGGTCAGCCAGATCATCACCTTCGGTTCGATGGCCGCCAAGGCGGTAATCCGCGACGTTGCGCGGGTACAGGGCAAGTCCTACGGCCTGGCGGATCGCCTGTCCAAGATGATCCCGTTCGAAGTCGGCATGACCCTGGAAAAAGCCTACGAACAGGAAGAAATCCTGCGCGACTTCATCAAGGTCGATGAAGAGGCTGCCGAAATCTGGGAAATGGCGCGCAAGCTCGAAGGCGTCGTCCGTAACGTCGGTAAGCACGCCGGTGGTGTGGTGATCGCACCGACCAAGCTGACCGACTTTTCGCCGATCTATTGCGATGAAGAAGGCGGCGGCCTGGTCACCCAGTTCGACAAGGACGACGTCGAGGCTGCCGGCCTGGTGAAGTTCGACTTCCTCGGCCTGCGAACCCTGACGATCATCGACTGGGCGCTCAAGACCATCAACCGTGACCGTGCCAAGGTCGGTGAAGAACCGCTGGATATCGCGTTTATCCCGTTGGACGACAAACCGACCTATTCACTGCTGCAAAAAGCCGAAACCACGGCGGTATTCCAGCTGGAATCCCGTGGCATGAAGGAGCTGATCAAAAAGCTCAAGCCCGACTGCCTGGAAGACTTGATCGCACTGGTCGCCCTGTTCCGTCCGGGCCCGCTGCAATCGGGCATGGTGGATGACTTCATCAACCGTAAGCACGGTCGCGCCGAACTGGCCTACCCGCACTCCGACTACCAGTACGAAGGCCTCAAGCCGGTATTGGCGCCGACGTACGGCATCATCCTGTATCAGGAACAGGTGATGCAGATCGCCCAGGTGATGGCCGGCTACACCCTGGGTGGTGCGGACATGCTGCGTCGCGCCATGGGTAAGAAAAAACCCGAGGAAATGGCCAAGCAGCGCGGTGGTTTCATTGAAGGTTGCGCCACCAACAATATCGACGCGGACCTGGCCGGTAACATCTTCGACCTGGTGGAAAAATTCGCCGGTTACGGTTTTAACAAATCCCACTCCGCCGCCTACGGCCTGGTCTCATACCAGACCGCCTGGCTGAAAGCCCACTACCCGGCGCCCTTCATGGCGGCGGTACTCTCGGCGGATATGCACAACACCGACAAGGTCGTGACCTTGATCGAGGAAGTGCGCACCATGAAGCTGCGTCTCGACGCGCCGGACGTGAACGCCTCGGAGTTCAAGTTCACGGTCAACGACGAGGGCCGTATCATCTATGGCCTGGGCGCGATCAAGGGCGTCGGCGAAGGCCCGGTGGAAGCCATTACCGAAGCGCGCCAAGACGGCCCGTTCAAGGACCTGTTCGACTTCTGTGCCCGGGTCGACCTCAAGCGCATCAATAAACGTACCCTCGATGGCTTAATCCGCAGCGGCGCACTCGACCGTCTTGGCCCGTACTTCCATGATGAGCCGAAGGCCTACCAGGCCAATATCGACCGTAACCGCGCGGTGCTGTTGACCGCCATGGAAGAAGCGATCAAGGCCGCCGAGCAGACCGCCCGTACCCACGACAGCGGCCACGCCGACCTGTTTGGCGGGCTGTTCGTCGAAGAAGACGCGGATGTCTATGCCAACCATCGCAAGGCCAAGGAGCTGACCCTCAAGGAGCGCCTCAAGGGTGAAAAAGACACCCTGGGCCTGTACTTGACCGGTCACCCGATTGACGAATACGAAGGTGAAATCCGTCGTTTCGCCCGTCAGCGCATCATCGACCTGAAACCGGCGCGCGACACCCAGACCGTCGCCGGCATGATCATCGCGCTGCGCGTGATGAAAAATAAAAAGGGCGACAAGATGGGCTTTATCACCCTCGACGACCGCTCGGGCCGGATCGAAGCATCGCTGTTTGCCGATGCCTTCCACTCCGCCCAGTCGCTGTTGCAGACCGACGCCATGGTGGTGGTGGAAGGGGAGGTCAGCAACGATGACTTCTCCGGTGGCCTGCGCCTGCGGATCAAGCGGGTGATGAGCATGGAGGATGCGCGCACCAACCTGGCCGAAAGCCTGCGCCTGAAGGTGAAAACCGAGGCTCTCAAGGGCGATCAGCTACGCTGGTTGGGTGACCTGCTAAAACGTCACCGTGGCGCGTGCCCGGTGACCATGGAGTACACCGGTAACGACGCGAAGGCGATGTTGCAGTTCGGCGAGACCTGGCGAATTGATCCCGCCGATGGCTTGATTCAAGCTTTGCGTGACCAGTTTGGGCGAGACAACGTCTTCCTCCAATACCGTTGATGGCTCGGTAGATAGCCAGTTGCTGGCAATGAGCCTGATTGACGAAACATTTAATCTCGACCTAGACGCGCCTCTCCCTTAAGGTAGGGCGCGAATAGATAACCGGCTGGCCAGGCACCCCTTGGCCGTCGACCCAAGACGGACGCTTATGAACCCGAATTTTCTTGATTTCGAACAGCCGATCGCTGACCTGCAAGCCAAGATCGAAGAACTGCGCCTGGTCGGCAATGACAATTCGCTGAATATCGGCGATGAGATCGCTCGCCTGCAAGACAAGAGCAGCACGCTCACCGAAGACATCTTCGGCAAGCTGACCAGCTGGCAGATCGCGCGCCTGGCCCGCCACCCGCGCCGTCCCTACACCCTGGACTACATTCAGCACATCTTTACCGAATTCGACGAGCTGCATGGCGACCGCCACTTCTCCGACGACGCGGCCATCGTGGGCGGTATCGCCCGCCTGGACGGCCAGCCGGTGATGGTGATCGGTCACCAGAAAGGCCGTGAAGTGCGCGAGAAAGTGCGTCGCAACTTCGGTATGCCGCGTCCGGAGGGCTACCGCAAGGCCTGCCGCCTGATGGAAATGGCTGAACGCTTCAAGATGCCGATCCTGACCTTCATCGACACCCCGGGTGCCTACCCGGGTATTGACGCTGAAGAGCGCAACCAGAGTGAAGCGATCGCCTGGAACCTGCGGGTCATGGCCCGCCTGAAAACCCCGATCATTGCCACTGTGATTGGTGAAGGCGGTTCCGGCGGTGCGCTGGCCATTGGTGTCTGCGATCAGCTGAACATGCTGCAATATTCGACCTACGCGGTGATCTCGCCAGAAGGTTGCGCGTCGATCCTGTGGAAAACCGCCGAGAAAGCGCCGGACGCCGCTGAAGCGATGGGCATTACCGCTGATCGCCTCAAGGGCCTGGGGATTGTCGACAAAGTGATCGCCGAGCCATTGGGCGGTGCTCACCGTGACCCAGTTGCCGCTGCCGCGACCATCCGCGCCGAGCTGGGCTCGCAACTGGCGATGCTCAAGAAGCTGGATAACGAAGCGCTGCTGGCCCGTCGTTACGAGCGTTTGATGAGCTACGGTCTCTAAGACCGCCGCAATACCAACATGTGGGAGGGGGCTTGCCTCCGATTGCAGAGTGTCAGTCAATGTATCCAGTGACTGACTCACCGCTATCGGGGCAAGCCCTCTCCCACATTTGCTTTGTGTATGCTTGGCGAATGTATTCCAGATCAGAGGCGGTAACCTGTTATGAAGCCGGCTCTGCCCGCCAGACTCTTGCAAGCCCTGGCACCCTGGCGCAACGCTCCGGCCTGGCATATCGCATTCTCCGGTGGCCTTGATTCCACTGTCCTGCTGCACCTTTTGGCCACCCTGGCAAAATCCGAAACATTGCCGCCCCTCAACGCTATCCATGTCCACCATGGCCTGCAGGCTGTCGCCGGCGCCTGGCCAATTCATTGCCAGTCGGTGTGCGACAGCCTGGGCGTACCCTTGCGGGTCATGCGCGTGCAGGTGCAGTCCGGCGCCAGCCTTGAGCGTGCCGCCCGTGAGGCGCGTTACCAGGCGTTTACCGAGGTGACTGGGGTGGGGGAGGTGGTACTCACCGGCCAACATCGCGATGATCAAGCCGAAACGCTGCTGTTTCGCCTGCTGCGCGGCGCGGGGGTGCGAGGGCTTGCCGCAATGCCTGCGCATCGCCCGTTGGCAGGTGGTTATCTGGTGCGGCCATTGTTGGATGTCTCGCGCGCCGAGTTGGAAGCCTATGCCAGTGATCATCAGCTCAAGTGGATTGACGATCCTTCCAACGCCGACCCACGCTTCTCCCGTAATTACCTGCGTCACCGCGTGATCCCAACGCTGACCGAACGTTGGCCTCAAGCCGTCTCCAATCTGGCCCGCACGGCCGAACACCTCAGTGAAGCCCAGGCGTTGCTGGGCGAGTTGGCCTGCATGGACCTGCACGCCGCCGATCAGCCTTCAGCGTTTCCTTGGCTGGTTTTGCCGTCATTGGACCTCGGCCCACTGCGCGAACTTTCCGATGCCCGCCAGCGCAATGCCCTGCGCCACTGGCTGACACCGCTGACGCGCTTGCCAGACAGCGACCACTGGGCAAGTTGGTTCTCTCTGCGAGATGCCAAGGCCGACGCTCAGCCCCTTTGGCGCCTGGCCGACGGTGAATTACACCGTTGCGGCGAGCGCATTTGGTGGCTGCCCTCCACTTGGTCGGATTTTTCCGACGCATCGGTGAGCTGGTCGCTGCCGCAAAACCCGCTGGTGTTACCCGGCAATGGGAGGCTGGAATTTATCGGCAAGGCGCCCGACGGTCCTCTGGAGGTCCGTTATCGCCGCGGCGGTGAAATGCTTGAGGTGCCGGGGCGTGGCCGGCGTGACTTGAAGCGTCTGCTTAACGAAAGCGGGCTGCCAGGCTTTGTCCGTGGCAGATTGCCGCTGCTGTACCAGGGCGAGCAATTGCTGGGTGTGCCCAGCCTCGCGGGGCTCTGGCCAGTACCGAGTGATAGCTGGCAATTGCACTGGATGCCACAGACCTGCGATCAAGGTTTGAGCTGATAGAGCCTTTCCGGTAGACTACGCTCCCTTCTTGATACAACTTCTGTGGATTCGCCTGAATCGCAGCAGTTGCCGATTACCAAGCAGTCTTTGCTGGGCGATTCCAAAAAATGTGTAGCGATCAACGTACCGGTGTTTCATTGCTGGTCTGTCACCACGCGGCGGTTTTTTTGAAAGGTGCACTGTGATTAATGCAGGTGATCGGGGGCTTCGGCCTTCCTTCGCTTTCCCCGGCGGCTCGGACCGCTTTAACGCAGACTTCTAGGGTTTTTCATGACGCGCTACATATTCGTCACGGGCGGTGTTGTTTCTTCATTGGGGAAAGGCATTGCCTCCGCTTCATTGGCGGCCATCCTGGAGGCGCGGGGACTTAAGGTCACCATGCTCAAGCTGGACCCATACATCAACGTTGACCCGGGCACCATGAGCCCGTTCCAGCACGGTGAAGTGTTCGTCACCCACGACGGCGCCGAGACCGACCTGGACCTGGGCCACTACGAGCGGTTCATCCGCACGACCATGACCCAGAACAACAACTTCACCACCGGCCGTGTCTACGAACACGTGCTGCGCAAGGAGCGTCGTGGTGACTACCTGGGGGCAACCATCCAGGTGATCCCGCACATCACCGACGAAATCAAGCGCCGTATCATCAAGGGTGCGGGCGATGCCGACGTGGCGATGGTCGAGATCGGTGGCACCGTGGGTGACATCGAATCCCAACCGTTCCTCGAAGCCATCCGCCAGTTGCGTTTCGAAGTCGGCGCCAAGCGCGCGATGCTGATGCACCTGACCCTGGTGCCGTACATCGCCACCGCGGGCGAGACCAAAACCAAGCCAACCCAGCACTCGGTCAAGGAACTGCGTTCCATCGGCTTGCAGCCTGACGTGCTGGTGTGCCGCTCCGATCACCCGATCGATATCTCCTCGCGTCGCAAGATCGCGCAGTTCACCAACGTTGAAGAACGTGCGGTGATTGCCCTGGAAGACGCCGACACCATCTACAAGATCCCAGGCATCCTGCATTCCCAGGGCCTGGACGATTTTGTGGTCGAACGTTTCGGCCTGCAATGCAGCGGTGCTGACCTGTCCGAGTGGGAAGCCGTGGTCGACGCCAAGCTCAACCCTGAGCACGAAGTCACCATCGCCATGGTCGGCAAGTACATGGAGCTGCTGGATGCGTACAAGTCGCTGATCGAAGCGATGAGCCACGCCGGCATCAGTAACCGTACCAAGGTCAACCTGCGCTATATCGATTCCGAAGACATCGAGAACCAAGGCACCGCGCTGCTCGAAGGCGTTGATGCGATCCTCGTTCCCGGCGGTTTCGGCCTGCGTGGCGTGGAAGGCAAGATCACCGCCGTGCAGTACGCTCGTGAGAACAAGGTGCCGTACCTGGGGATCTGCCTGGGCATGCAGGTGGCCGTTATCGAGTTCGCCCGTAACGTGCTGGGCTGGAAAGACGCCAACTCCACCGAGTTCGATCACTCCAGCGGCCACCCGGTCGTGGGTCTGATCACCGAGTGGGAAGACGCCACCGGCGCCGTTGAAACCCGTACCGAAACCTCTGACCTGGGCGGCACCATGCGCCTTGGCGCACAGGACTGCCTGCTGGAAGCGGGTTCGTTGGTTCACGACTGCTACGGCAAGGATGTGATCGTCGAGCGTCACCGTCATCGCTACGAAGTGAACAACAACCTGCTGCCGCAGATCAAAGCCGCCGGCCTGAAAATCTCCGGTCGCTCGGGTGATGGCAAGCTGGTTGAAGTGGTCGAGGCGCCGGATCATCCGTGGTTCGTGGCCTGCCAGTTCCACCCTGAGTTCACCTCGACACCGCGCGACGGTCACCCGTTGTTCAGCGGTTTCGTCAAAGCAGCACTGACGCAACATCAGAAGAAGGCGTAAACCTGATGGCCCAGAAGATCATTCGCGTTGGCGATATCGAGATTGCCAACGACAAGCCCATGGTGCTGTTCGGCGGCATGAACGTGCTGGAAAGCCGCGACATGGCGATGCAGGTCTGTGAAGAGTACGTAAAGGTGACCCAGAAACTGGGTATCCCTTACGTGTTCAAGGCCAGCTTCGATAAGGCCAACCGCTCGTCCGTGACCTCCTACCGGGGCCCGGGCCTTGAAGAAGGCATGCGGATCTTCCAGGACATCAAGCAAGCCTTCGGCGTACCGATCATCACCGACGTCCACGAGCCTGAACAGGCTGCCGTGGTCGCCGAGGTGTGTGACATCATCCAGTTGCCGGCCTTCCTGTCGCGCCAGACCGACCTCGTGGTCGCCATGGCCAGGACCGGCGCGGTGATCAATATCAAGAAAGCCCAGTTCCTCGCGCCTCAGGAGATGAAACACATCCTGAACAAGTGCGTGGAAGCGGGTAACGACCAGTTGATCCTCTGTGAGCGCGGTTCGAGCTTCGGCTACAACAACCTCGTGGTGGACATGCTCGGTTTCGGCATCATGAAACAGTTTGAATACCCGGTGTTCTTCGACGTGACCCATGCGCTGCAAATGCCAGGTGGCCGCGCCGATTCCGCGGGTGGGCGTCGTGCCCAGGTATTGGACCTGGCCAAGGCGGGCATCAGCCAGTCCCTGGCCGGGCTGTTCCTGGAAGCCCACCCCGACCCGGACAACGCCAAGTGCGACGGCCCCTGCGCCCTGCGCCTGGACAAGCTGGAGCCATTCCTGGCCCAACTCAAGCAGTTGGACGAACTGGTCAAGAGTTTTCCGACGGTAGAGACCGCGTAAGCGCCATTTCTCCGTGTAGGAGCCGAGCTTGCTCGCGATGGGGCCCGATAGGGCACTATTACTGGCAAGTTTGTTCCAAGTCTTGCAATGTGCGCCACAAGTTAAATCGAGCGGTATAGAGCGTTTTCGTCAACTTTGGAGTGTTTACAACAATGGCAAAAATCGTCGACATCAAAGGTCGTGAAGTTCTCGACTCCCGTGGCAACCCCACCGTCGAAGCCGACGTGCTTCTCGATAACGGCATCATCGGCAGCGCCTGCGCGCCGTCCGGTGCTTCCACCGGTTCGCGCGAAGCGCTGGAACTGCGTGATGGCGACAAGAGCCGTTACCTGGGCAAAGGTGTACTGAAAGCGGTAGCCAACATCAACGGCCCGATCCGTGACCTGTTGCTGGGCAAGGACCCGCTGGACCAGAAAGCCCTGGACCACGCGATGATCAAGCTCGACGGCACTGAAAACAAAGGCAGCCTGGGCGCCAACGCCATCCTCGCCGTGTCCCTGGCCGCTGCCAAGGCCGCCGCCCAGGACCAGGACCTGCCGTTGTACGCCCACATCGCCAACCTCAACGGTACTCCAGGCGTGTACTCCATGCCGGTGCCGATGATGAACATCATCAACGGCGGCGAGCACGCGGATAACAACGTTGATATCCAGGAATTCATGGTGCAGCCGGTTGGCGCCAAGACCTTCTCCGAAGGCCTGCGCATGGGCACCGAGATTTTCCATCACCTCAAGGCTGTACTGAAGGCCCGTGGCCTGAGCACGGCGGTGGGTGACGAAGGTGGTTTCGCACCGAACCTGGCGTCCAACGAAGATGCACTCAAAGTGATCTCCGAAGCCGTGGCCAACGCAGGCTACAAGCTGGGCACCGACGTGACCCTGGCCCTGGACTGCGCGGCCAGTGAGTTCTATGAAGACGGCAAGTACAACCTGTCCGGCGAAGGCCAGGTGTTCAACTCCGAAGGTTTCGCTGAATACCTGAAGGGCCTGACCCAGCGCTACCCGATCATCTCGATCGAAGACGGCCTGGACGAGTCCGACTGGGATGGCTGGAAAATCCTCACCGACAAGATCGGCGAGAAAATCCAGCTGGTGGGCGACGACCTGTTCGTGACCAACACCAAGATCCTGAAAGAAGGCATCGACAAGAAGATCGCCAACTCGATCCTGATCAAGTTCAACCAGATCGGCACCCTGACCGAAACCCTGGAAGCCATCCAGATGGCCAAGGCTGCGGGCTACACCGCCGTGATCTCCCACCGCTCCGGCGAAACCGAAGACTCGACCATTGCCGACCTGGCCGTGGGCACCTCGGCGGGCCAGATCAAGACCGGTTCCCTGTGCCGTTCCGACCGCGTGTCCAAGTACAACCAATTGCTGCGTATCGAAGAGCAACTGGCAGGTAAAGCCAAGTACAACGGTCGCGGTGAGTTTCGCGGCTGATCAGTAAATGGTAAAAAGTCTTCGGGTTGCGTCGGAAAGATCACGACAGTGTGAATTTCAACGCTAATCTGGTGGCTATCAAGCACAAGCCTGGTTCTTCCAGGCTTCGTGCTATCAGTTGCTGCAAAAGTTTTGCATGGCGGTCTTTTTTCACTGGATACCCGATATTCGATGCGCAGTCCCAATTGGTTGTTCCTCGTCTTGCTCTTGTTGCTGGCTGGCCTGCAGTACCGCCTATGGGTGGGTAATGGCAGCTTTGCGCAGGTAAAAGACCTGACCCAGCAAATTGCCGACCAGCACGCCGAAAATGAACGCCTGCTGGAGCGTAATCGCGTGCTCGATGCCGAAGTGCTTGAGCTGAAAAAAGGCACGGAGACCGTTGAAGAGCGGGCTCGTCATGAATTGGGCATGGTCAAGGAGGGCGAAACCCTCTACCAGTTGGCCCAATGAACAACTGCTTGCCGGCCTTCTGGGCCGTGATTCCTGCCGCGGGCGTCGGTGCCCGTATGGCCGCGGACCGTCCCAAGCAATATCTGCAATTGGGCGGGCGCACTATTCTCGAACACAGCCTTGGCTGTTTTCTCGACCACCCATCGCTCAAGGGCCTGGTGGTCAGTCTTGCGGTTGATGACCCTTATTGGCCCAACCTGGCGTGTGCAGTCGACCCGCGTATTCATCGCGCGGACGGTGGTTCTGAGCGCTCGGGTTCGGTACTCAATGCACTGCTGCACCTCAATGCCCTGGGCGCCAGCGATGACGATTGGGTACTGGTGCACGATGCCGCGCGGCCCAACCTGAGCCGTGATGATCTCGACAAACTGCTGGGCGAGCTCGCGGACGATCCGGTGGGTGGCTTACTCGCCGTGCCAGCCCGCGACACCCTCAAGCGCGTGGATAAGCATGGCCGTGTGGTGGAAACCGTCGACCGCAGCCTGATCTGGCAAGCCTATACGCCACAGATGTTCCGTCTGGGGGCCTTGCACCGTGCGTTGGCTGACAGCCTGGTCGCCGATGCGCTGATCACCGACGAAGCCTCGGCCATGGAATGGTCCGGCCAGGCGCCGCGCCTGATCGAAGGGCGCTCGGACAATATCAAGGTGACCCGGCCGGAAGACCTGGAGTGGCTGCGGTTGCGGTGGATGAATCGCTCACTGTAGGAGCGAGCTTGCTCGCGAAAAACGCCAACGATAACGCAGGATGCCTGGATTAACGCGGCGCTCTCAGGATTTTCGCGAGCAAGCTCGCTCCTACAGGGTTTTGCTAAGCCTCTACGCTGTACTCCGGCCGCTCGGCCAGCCCCTCCTTCAAGAAATCCACCAGCTTCCTGACCTTCGGCGACAAATGCCGCTGCTGTGGATACAGCGCCCACACCGCCGTATTCGGCGGTTGATGCGCCTCCAGCAACGACACCAGCGCGCCGCTGTGCAGATGCTCCAGCACGTAATAATCCGGCAGTTGGCACAGCCCCGCCCCTTGCAGCGCCGCATCCAGCACTGCCTGGCCACTGTTGCAGCGCCAGTTGCCCTGCACGCGTTGGGAAAATTCCCGCCCATCCTGGGCCAGTTGCCAGATATCCGAGCTGCCAATCAGGCAGTTATGCCGACTCAATTCCGACAGGCTATGTGGCCGACCATACCGCGCCAGGTAAGACGGCGACGCGCACAGGTACATACGCCTCGGGGCCAGCCGGCTGGCGACCATGCGTGAGTCTTGCAGGCGTCCCAGGCGGATCGCCAGGTCAAGGCCCTCGTGCACCAGGTCCAGTTGCCGATTGCTCAATTCGATATCCACCCGCAGTTGCGGATAGAGCGCCATGAACCGTGTCACCAGCGGCACGATAAAGCGTTCGCCATAGGCCACGGCGCACGTCATGCGCAGCATGCCCTTGGGTTCGCTACCCAGGTCGCCGACCGCGCGCAGGGCTTCTTCGCGACCGTCCTGCAAGCGCTGGCAATGTTGCAGGAAGGTCTGGCCGGCTTCGGTCAGGGTGACCTTGCGCGTGCTGCGGTACAGCAACCGCGTTTGCAGGCGTTCTTCCAGGCGCGCCACTTGCCGGCTGATATGGGACGAGGACACCCCCAGTCGCTCGGCTGCCGCAGTGAATTGGCTGCATTCAGCGACGGCGACGAACTCATCGATGCCTTCCCAGCGGTTCTCCAGCATGGTGATTGTCCCTGTACAGCAATAAAGTTTTGCTTTCGCTTGGATTATTAATCAGCGGAGCATGTTTTACACTCACCGTCTAAGTTTTTAACTCCCAGGAGAAACCCGGATGATCAAGTCCCGTGCCGCCGTGGCCTTCGAAGCCAAGAAACCCCTTGAGATCGTTGAAGTGGATGTCGCCATGCCCAAGGCCGGCGAAGTGCTGTTGCGCGTGGTCGCGTCCGGCGTTTGCCATACCGATGCCTACACCCTGTCGGGGGCCGACCCTGAAGGCATTTTCCCGTCGATCCTGGGGCACGAAGGTGGCGCGGTGGTTGAAGCCATCGGCGAGGGCGTCACCTCGGTCGCGGTCGGCGATCACGTGATCCCGCTGTACACCCCGGAATGCGGCAAATGCAAATTCTGCCTCTCGGGCAAGACCAACCTGTGCCAGGCCATCCGTTCGACCCAGGGCAAGGGCCTGATGCCCGATGGCACCACGCGTTTTTCCTACAAGGGCCAGCCGATTTTCCACTACATGGGCACCTCGACCTTCTCGGAGTACACCGTGCTGCCGGAAATTTCCGTGGCCAAGATTCCTAAAGAAGCACCGCTGGAAAAAGTTTGCCTGCTCGGTTGCGGCGTCACCACCGGCATTGGCGCGGTGATCAACACCGCCAAGGTCAAGCCGGGCGACACCGTGGCCATTTTCGGCCTGGGCGGTATTGGCCTGTCAGCGGTGATTGGTGCGGTAAAGGCCAAGGCCGGTCGTATCATTGCCATCGACATCAACCCCGCCAAATTCGAAATCGCCAAGCAATTGGGCGCCACCGACTGCATCAACCCGAAAGACTATGACCGCCCGATCCAGGACGTGATTGTCGATTTGACGGACGGCGGCGTGGACTTTTCCTTCGAGTGCATCGGCAATGTACAGCTGATGCGTGCCGCCCTTGAGTGCTGTCATAAAGGCTGGGGCGAGTCGGTGATCATCGGCGTGGCCGGTGCCGGCCAGGAAATTTCCACGCGTCCATTCCAGCTGGTGACCGGGCGCGTCTGGCGCGGTTCGGCCTTCGGTGGCGTGCGCGGTCGGACGGAATTGCCAAGCTACGTGGAAATGGCGCAGACCGGCGAGATCCCGCTGGACACGTTCATCACCCATACCATGGGCCTGGAAGACATCAACAAAGCGTTTGACCTGATGCATGAAGGCAAGAGCATTCGTACCGTCATCCACTTCTGAGGTCGGCCATGAGTCTGGAAAACCTGTCGTGCCAGAAAAGCTTCGGTGGCTGGCATAAACGCTACAAGCATCACTCCGATGTGCTCGGTTGCGACATGACCTTCGCCGTCTACCTGCCGCCGCAGGCGGAGCAGGGCGGCAAGCTGCCGGTGCTGTATTGGTTGTCTGGATTGACCTGCACCGATGAGAACTTCATGCAGAAAGCCGGCGCCCAGCGCATGGCGGCCGAGCTGGGGCTGATCATCGTTGCGCCCGACACCAGCCCTCGTGGCCCTGGGGTGCCGGGTGATCCGGACAACGCCTGGGATTTCGGCCTGGGCGCCGGCTTCTATCTGAATGCCACCCAGGAACCCTGGGCCAAGCACTATCGGATGCATGACTACGTGGTGGAGGAATTGCCCGCATTGGTTGAAACGCATTTCCCGGCTTCGGGCAAGCGCGGGATCAGCGGTCACTCCATGGGTGGCCACGGTGCGCTGGTGTGCGCCTTGCGCAACCCCGGGCGGTACCTGTCGGTGTCGGCGTTTTCGCCGATCAACAACCCAATGGATTGTCCGTGGGGGCAGAAAGCCTTTTCCCGCTACCTGGGCGAAGATCGCTCCAAGTGGCGCGAATGGGATGCCTGCGTACTGATCAGCGAAGCCTCGGAAAAGCTGCCTCTGCTGGTTGACCAGGGCGACCGCGACGACTTCCTCGAGGTGCAGCTCAAGCCTGAGGCCTTGATGCAGGCGGCGAAAGCGGCCAGCCACCCGCTCGAACTACGCCTGCAGCCCGGCTATGACCACAGCTACTTCTTTATCGCCAGCTTCATCGAAGATCATTTGCGACATCATGGTCGTGCTTTGCTCGGTTAATGTGAGGCAAAAGTAGGTAGAATCACGCCCTGAATTAAATCGGGGCGTTTTTTTATGCGTATTGGCCACGGCTACGATGTGCACCGTTTCGCTGAAGGCGATTTCATCACCCTGGGCGGCGTGCGCATCGCACACCACCATGGGTTGCTGGCTCATTCCGACGGCGATGTCGTGCTGCATGCCTTGAGCGATGCTTTGCTCGGCGCTGCTGCACTGGGCGATATCGGCAAGCATTTTCCGGACACCGACCCGACGTTCAAGGGCGCGGACAGCCGTGTCCTGTTGCGCCATGTGGTCGGACTGATCCATGCCAAGGGCTGGAAGGTCGGCAACGTCGATAACACCATCGTCGCCCAGGCGCCCAAAATGGCCCCCCACATTGAAGCGATGCGCGCACTGATTGCTGCGGATCTGCACATTGAACTGGATCAAGTGAACGTGAAAGCCACCACTACCGAGAAGCTCGGGTTTACCGGTCGTGAAGAGGGCATTGCGGTGCACTCCGTCGCCTTGTTGCTGCGCGCATGAATGACCTGCAACTGCTGGGCCCACGGGCCTACGGCGAGGCCTTGGGCAGCGCGGTACTGAAGGCGACGGCCGAAGATTTCCAGGTCGACGAAGTGCTGGATATCCCATTGACCGGCGAGGGTGAACACCTGTGGTTGTGGGTGGAGAAACGCGGCCTCAATACTGAAGAAGCTGCACGGCGTATCGCCAAGGCCGCTGGCGTCCCGTTGCGTACCGTCAGCTACGCCGGGCTCAAGGATCGCCAGGCGCTCACCCGCCAATGGTTCAGCGTGCAGTTGCCGGGCAAGGCCGATCCGGATATGAGCGCGGCGGAAAACGACACCCTCAAGATCCTGAAAACCGCTCGCCATAAACGCAAGCTGCAACGCGGTGCGCATTCGGCCAACGGCTTTACCCTGCGCCTGACGCAGTTGGCAGGTGATCACGCGGCTATCGACGCACGCTTGCAACTGATCGCCCAGCACGGCATTCCCAACTATTTCGGTGCGCAACGGTTTGGCCACAACGGGGGCAATGTGGTGGACGCGCGTGAGTGGGCGGCCCGCAAGGCCTTGCCGGAGCAGCGCAATGTGCGTTCGCGCCTGCTGTCCACTGCGCGCAGTTTCCTGTTCAACAAAGTGTTGGCTGCTCGTGTCGCGGATGGCTCCTGGCAGCGCGCCCAGGTGGGTGATTTGCTGGCCTTTACCGACAGCCGCAGTTTTTTTCCGGCGGGGGAGGCTGAATGCAGCGACCCGCGCCTGGCGATCCTCGACCTGCACCCGACAGGGCCACAGTGGGGCGAGGGCGACTCACCGACGACCGGAACAACCCATGAACTGGAACAGGCCGTCGCCGCCAGTGAGCCCGACCTGCGCGATTGGCTGGTGAATGCCGGCATGAGCCAGGAACGTCGCATTCTGCGACTGCCCATTGGCGGGTTGACGTGGCATTATCCCGGGCCTGACATTCTGCAATTGGAATTCGTCCTGCCGGCCGGATGCTTCGCCACTGTCTTGGTGCGCGAGCTTGTTGATCTGGTGCCGGTGGGGCAGACGGACAGCCCATGCGTATTCTGATATCAAACGATGACGGTGCCACCGCACCCGGTCTTGCCGCGCTTCATGCTGCGCTGGTGGATTATGCCGAGTGCGTGGTGGTCGCCCCCGACCAGGACAAGAGTGGCGCCAGCAGTTCGCTGACGCTCGATCGTCCGCTGCACCCGCAGATCCTGGCCAATGGCTTTATCAGCGTGAACGGTACCCCCACCGACTGCGTGCACCTGGCCATCAACAGCCTGTTGGAACAAGAGCCTGACCTGGTTGTGTCGGGCATCAACCTCGGTGCGAACCTGGGCGACGACGTGCTGTATTCCGGTACCGTGGCGGCGGCGCTTGAAGGCCGCTTCCTCGGGCGTACCTCGTTCGCATTCTCGTTGGCCTCGCGCCAACTGAGCAATTTGCCGACCGCGGCCTATTTCGCGCGCAAACTGGTGGAAGCCCACGGCTCCCTGGACTTGCCACCGCGTACGGTGCTCAACGTCAATATTCCCAACCTGCCCCTCGAGCATATTCGCGGCATCCAGCTGACGCGCCTGGGTCACCGCGCCCGCGCGGCGGCGCCGTTGAAAGTGGTCGACCCGCGTGGCAAGGAGGGGTACTGGATCGCCGCCGCAGGCGACGCCGAAGATGGCGGCCCCGGCACGGACTTTCATGCGGTGATGCAAGGCTATGTCTCGATTACCCCGTTGCAACTCGATCGCACCTTCAGTGATGCCTTCAGTAGTCTCGATGGCTGGCTGGAGGGCCTGCGCTGATGGCTCGTGAACAAGACGACCTGCTGCGTCGTGGCATCGGGATGACTTCCCAGCGTACTCGTGAGCGTTTGATCCAGCGTCTGTACGAAGAGGGCTTGTCCAACGCCCAGGTACTCGAAGTGATCCGGCGCACGCCTCGGCACCTGTTTGTCGATGAAGCCCTGGCCCATCGTGCTTATGAAGACACGGCGCTGCCGATCGGCCATAACCAGACGATCTCCCAGCCGTACATGGTCGCGCGCATGAGCGAACTGTTGCTGGCGGCGGGCCCGCTGGACAAGGTGCTGGAGATCGGCACCGGCTCCGGCTACCAGACGGCCGTGCTGTCACAGTTGGTGGAGCGCGTCTTCTCGGTGGAGCGGATCAAGGTGTTGCAGGATCGCGCCAAGGAGCGCCTGGTGGAACTCAACCTGCGCAATGTGGTGTTCCGCTGGGGCGATGGCTGGGAAGGTTGGCCGGCGCTGGCGCCTTACAACGGCATTATCGTCACGGCGGTGGCCACGGATGTGCCGCAGGCGTTGCTCGACCAGCTGGCTCCTGGCGGCCGCTTGGTGATCCCGGTGGGTTCCGGCGAAGTGCAACAATTGATGCTCATTATCCGTGAGGACGAAGGCTTCTCCCGGCATGTGCTCGGGGCGGTACGTTTTGTGCCGCTGCTCAATGGCCCGCTGGCCTGATCATTTGTGCGCGAGCAGTGAATTCTGTTGGCGGGGATGTGTCTTACGGCGGGGTCTATTGAGTCAACATCATCGGCAGCGGCCTTAAACATGATGCGTTTTTCGTTTCGGTCGTGTGCCGGTAAAAAGCCAATGCCCAGTTATACTTGCGTCATATTTCCAGCCTGATACAGGCGTTCATGTTCAGCCACCATAAAGGGAGCGGCGGGTGAGTCTCACAGGTCTTGCGCAGCGTATGAGTAAAACAAGCTTTCAGCGACTGGTGCTTGGCCTTGTCTTTAGTTCCTTATTGGCAGCCTGCTCGAGCGCGCCATCCGGTGGCGCGCGCGTGGTAGACCGTAATAACGCGGTGCCGCAAAAACCGACGGTTACCACTGGTCAGTATGTAGTACGAAAGGGGGACACGATGTTCTCGATCGCCTTTCGCTACGGCTGGGATTACAAGGCGCTTGCCGCCCGCAACAACATCCCTGTGCCCTACACGATACATCCGGGTCAGACCATTCGTTTCGATGGACGCACCGGTTCAACGCCTACGACAGTTGTGACAAGCTCCGGATCCTCGCCGTCGTCTTCGAGCAAAACCACGATCATCACTCGGCCTGCAGGCAGCGCCACGCCTACGGTTGCGAGCAAGCCGGCGCCCGCGCCGTTGCCGCCTGCGGGGCCTGCGCCGACCGGTTGGGGATGGCCCTCAAACGGAGTGTTAATTGGAAAATTCTCTTCAAACGGTAGTTTGAATAAAGGCATTGATATCGCCGGGGATTTGGGACAGCCTGTTTTAGCTGCGTCTGATGGGACAGTGGTGTACGCCGGGAGTGGTTTACGGGGCTACGGCGAGCTGGTCATCATCAAGCACAGCGATACCTACGTCAGTGCCTACGGTCACAACCGCAGGCTGTTGGTTCGGGAGGGGCAGCAGGTCAAAGTCGGACAGACAATTGCCGAAATGGGATCAACTGGTACGGACCGGGTGAAACTGCACTTTGAGATTCGCCGTCAAGGGAAGCCTGTAGATCCGCTGCAATTCCTACCCCGTCGTTGATATGTTGCACAGCCTGTTCCCTCACGTAGAAGGAACAGGCTCCAGCGTTGCCAAGGATAAAGGCGCCGCTTGAGCTTGAGGTCGAACTCACCAAAGGACTATAACAATGGCTCTCAGTAAAGAAGCGCCGGAGTTTGACATCGACGATGAGGTTCTCCTTATGGAGACCGGCATCGCTACGGAATCGATGTCGAATGAGGGACCTGCTGTACCTTCAGTTCGCACCAAATCCAAGAACTCCGCTGCGTTAAAGCAACACAAGTACATTGACTACACGCGGGCGCTAGACGCCACCCAGCTGTATCTCAATGAAATCGGCTTTTCCCCTTTGCTGACTCCCGAAGAAGAAGTCCATTTTGCGCGCTTGTCGCAAAAGGGTGATCCGGCTGGGCGCAAGCGCATGATTGAAAGCAACCTGCGTCTGGTGGTGAAAATCGCCCGACGCTACGTCAATCGTGGACTGTCCCTGTTGGACCTGATCGAGGAGGGCAACCTGGGCTTGATCCGGGCCGTGGAGAAGTTCGACCCTGAGCGGGGCTTCCGCTTTTCGACCTACGCCACCTGGTGGATTCGTCAGACCATCGAACGGGCGATCATGAATCAGACCCGAACGATCCGGTTGCCGATCCATGTGGTCAAGGAGCTCAACGTCTACCTTCGGGCGGCGCGTGAGCTCACACAAAAACTCGATCATGAACCTTCACCCGAAGAAATCGCCAACCTGCTGGAGAAGCCGGTAGGGGAGGTCAAGCGTATGCTCGGACTTAACGAGCGCGTGTCTTCGGTCGATGTCTCGCTGGGTCCGGATTCGGATAAAACCCTGCTGGATACCCTGACGGATGATCGTCCGACAGATCCTTGCGAACTGTTGCAGGACGATGATCTTTCCCAAAGCATTGACCAGTGGCTCTCTGAGCTCACGGACAAGCAGCGTGAAGTGGTGATACGTCGCTTCGGCCTGCGTGGTCATGAGAGCAGTACCCTGGAGGACGTAGGCCTGGAGATCGGCCTGACCCGTGAGCGGGTGCGGCAGATCCAGGTGGAAGGGCTCAAGCGCCTGCGTGAGATCCTGGAGAAGAATGGCTTGTCGAGTGAGTCGTTGTTTCAGTAACGACGCAGCTTGAATGCTTGAATGCTTGAATGCTTGAATGCTTGAATGTGGGAGAGGGCTTGCCCCCGATGGCGATGGTTCGGTCAACTCTGGATTGACTGGCACACTGCAATCGGGGCAAGCCCCCTCCCACATTTTTTTGTGCCAGGCATCAGGTTGGCGCCAGTACCAAATCCCAGGCATAAAAAAACCCCGCTTTTAAGGGCGGGGTTCTTTCGACTAAGTCAGTACAAGTTAGATAACTTGAACTTCTTCAGCTTGCATGCCTTTCTGACCGCGGGTAGCGATGAAAGAAACCTGTTGGCCTTCTTTCAGGCTTTTGAAGCCGTCGGATTGGATAGCTTTGAAGTGAACGAACAGGTCGTCACCGGATTGTGGAGTGATGAAGCCGAAGCCTTTTTCATCGTTGAACCACTTAACGGTACCAGTTTGGCGATTAGACATGGTGTATCTCCTTGGACAAAGTTAACTGCGACTCAGGAAAAGCCCTGGCCGAGACTGAGTGCAAAGAGCAGGAAAAATTCTTGGAGATGGTTGGATCGAAATTCAACATATCGTGTAGAGATTCTCAGTGACACAAGCAGCACAGTGGCGCCACCTTAACCCTTTTTCCGGAACGTGCCAATGGTATTTCCGAAGGTTTCTCTATTTTCGTGACTGGCGGTGGTATTTACAGTCGCCTGATGCGGTACGCCGGGCGCCGGCCCCGCGGGTTGCGGCTTATTGCAGGGCGCACATTCATCAACAAAAGCCCTGCGCCCTTTGAACCCCAACGCCGGCCCCGGTAAGATGCCCCACAGAATTTTTCCACCTCGCTATTCAGGACACCGCCATGAGCATCAAATCGGACAAGTGGATTCGCCGCATGGCGCAAGAGCACGGCATGATCGAACCGTTCGTTGAGCGCCAGATTCGCGGTGAAGGCGATGAGCGCGTGATTTCGTACGGTGTGTCCAGCTACGGCTACGATGTGCGCTGCGCCGATGAGTTCAAGGTGTTCACCAATATCAATTCGGCGATCGTCGATCCGAAGAACTTCGACGAAAAGAGCTTTGTCGACGTCAAGAGCGACGTATGCATCATCCCGCCAAACTCCTTCGCCCTGGCGCGCACCGTGGAGTTCTTCCGTATTCCCCGCGACGTGCTGACCATTTGCCTGGGTAAAAGTACCTACGCTCGCTGCGGCATTATCGTAAACGTGACGCCACTTGAGCCAGAGTGGGAAGGCCACGTGACCCTGGAGTTCTCCAACACCACCACCCTGCCTGCGAAGATCTACGCCAACGAAGGCGTGGCGCAGATGCTGTTCCTGCAGTCTGACGAGGCCTGTGAAGTGTCCTACAAAGACCGCGCCGGCAAGTACCAGGGCCAGCGTGGCGTCACCTTGCCACGCGCTTGATCGAAAGGTCTTACACGTCTAGGGAATTAGTCTGAGGGAAGTGACTCTATTGGGTGTACTGCCTCGGTACGTGCAAAACGTACCGAGCCACGCTTGAGGAGTACCTTATGAAGATCAATCCGCGAATCAGCGCCGAACTTGCCCGGCTTGAACCCAACCAGATTGGCGTTCTGGCCTGGTCCCTGATGGCCGATCCTGCTTATGCGGGCGGCATCCCCGGTCAACCCGATCCGGATTACCCGCAGCCCAGCGAACCCGGTGAACCGACACTGCCGGACGAGCCACCACCCGCGCCAGTTGCCTGAGATCTAACCGACTGGCCAGACCTCATGATCGCCGATAACAAATGTTCGGCGGTCATTCGCCCGTTCCACTGCAAAGCCACCGGTGAACGCGCCAAATGCCGGCAGCAGGCTGACGCGTGCGCCAAGCTGGAAGCACGGCAGGCGCAGACTCTGGCGGCCCTTGCCGCGCAAGCGATACACCGGATGCACATGCCCAGCCAACACGTGGTGGCTGGGGTGGGCGTGCGGTTCGTGTTGCAGGGCGAACGGACCCATCAGCAACGGCTCGGGGACCACCTCCATTCCCAGGTCGGCTGGCGGGTCGCCGGCGCGTTTGTCGTGATTGCCACGAATCAACGTCAGGCTCATACCCGCATGGCGCACGCGCCATGCCCTCAGCGCCTCCAGCGTGCCACTGGCGTGGGATCCGGGGCCGTGCAGGAAATCGCCAAGAAAGATTACTTGCACGCACGGTAGTGTTGATAGCAGTCGATCCAGGCGCCGCAGGTTCTCGGTGGTGGTTCCCTGCGGTACCGGCTGCCCCAGGCTGCGATAGGCTGAGGCTTTGCCGAAATGCGCATCGGCAATTAACAGGCACCGGTGTGCAGGCCAAAAGACAGCCCTGTCCGCCAGCAACCACAGTTCTTCTCCCTCAAGTGTCACCGAGCAAACCATCAGCGCTTCCCGTTATCCGCGACTTTTTCCAGGTCCTTGACCATCCGCGCAATGCGCTCCGAGAGTTTTTCCGAACTCAGGCTCTCGCGCATCCGTTCCACCAGCAGGGGAAAGGCCAGCGGCGTAGGCCGTTCGATCAGGTGCAGGTCCAGTTTCAGTGCCGACAGATGAAGCAACGTTTCTTCGAGTCGGCGAATATCCAACTCATCACGCAGGACTTCTTCCCCTGCCTGGGCCAGCAGCAGGTTTTGTGGGTCATATTGCTTGAACACTTCAAAAAACAAACCACTGGAAGCCTGGACCTGGCGCGTGCTTTTCGGCGCGCCGGGGTAACCTGCGAATACCAGCCCGGCGATGCGCGCGATTTCGCGAAAGCGGCGCAGAGCCAGTTCCCCGGCGTTCAGGCTGGCGATAACGTCCGTCAGTAAGTCCGCGGGGCTCAGTAATGCTTCGTTCAGCCTCAATGGCCAATCCACTTCAGTGGCGCTCAATAGCTCCAGCCCGTAATCATTGACGGCAATCGAAAACGTCACCGCCTGCTCTTGGCTGACCCGCCACGCCAGCAAGCTTGCCAATCCCAGGTGCACCTGACGCCCGGCAAACGGGTAAAGAAACAGGTGCCACCCCTCCCGCGACTTGAGGGCTTCGGCCAGCAGATGCTCACGGGTCGGCAGCCCGGACCAGCGCAACTGTGTCTGCAGCAGGGGGCGCACCGCCTGCATCTCCGGGCCTTGGAAGTGGCCCTGTGCCGCCGCATCAAAACGCTCGACGACGGCCTGCGCCAGCTCATTGGAGAGCGGCATGCGCCCGCCATTCCAGCGCGGCACAGCGGCTTTTTTCGCGGTGCCGCGGCGCACATAGGCGGTCATGTTTTCCACGCGCACCAGCTCCAGCAAGCGCCCGGCAAACAGGAAGCCATCACCCGGCTTGAGCCGCGCGATAAAACCTTCCTCGACACTGCCCAAGTGCTTGCCGCCGCCGCCCTTGCTCCAGAACTTCAGTTGGATACTGGCGTCGCTGACGATGGTACCTACGCTCATGCGGTGCCGACGCGCCAGCCGGGCATCCGGGACGCGCCAGATACCGTGCTCGTCCGGTTCGACACGGCGGTAATCCGGGTAGGCGGTCAGCGATAGGCCGCCATGGCGAACAAACCCCAGTGCCCACGCCCAATCGGCGTCCGTGAGGTCGCGATAGGCCCAGGCCCCGCGGACTTCCGCCAGCAGCGCGTCGGGCGTAAAACCACCGCCCAGGGCCATGCTCACCAGGTGCTGTACGAGGACATCCAATGGTTTGTACGGCGATTCGCGCGCTTCGATGCGTCGCTGGGCAATCGCATCCTGGGCCGCTGCCGCTTCTACCAATTCCAGGGTATGGGTCGGCACCAGTGTCACCCGTGATGGTCGCCCTGGCGCATGCCCCGAGCGTCCGGCGCGCTGCATCAGGCGCGCGACGCCTTTGGCGGAGCCAATCTGCAACACGCGCTCCACCGGCAGGAAATCCACGCCCAGGTCCAGGCTCGACGTGCACACCACGGCCTTTAGTTGCCCATCTTTCAGCGCGCGCTCCACCCAGTCTCGGGTTTCCCGTGCTAGCGAGCCGTGGTGCAGGGCAATCAAACCGGCCCAATTCGGACGCGCATCCAGAATGGCCTGATACCAGATTTCTGACTGCGCCCGCGTATTGGTAAACACCAGGCAACTGCTGCAGGCATCTACCTCGGCCACCACCTGCGGCAGCATCTTCAAGCCAATATGCCCGGCCCAGGGGAAGCGCTCAGCGACGGGCGGCAGCAAGGTGTCGACCTGCAAGGGCTTGCTGGTTTGCCCCTGGACGTTGATGCCACCGCCTTGTGGGACCAAGACCTCCAAGGCGTGGGCCTGGTTGCCCAGGGTCGCTGAAATCCCCCATACCATCAGCTCTGGGTGCCAGCGCCGCAACCGTGCCAACGCGAGTTGCAACTGCACGCCGCGCTTGTTGCCGATCAATTCATGCCATTCGTCCACCACCACCAGGCGCAACTGCGCCAGGCTCGCCTCGCTGTCGGCGCGCGCCAGCATGAGGGTCAGGCTTTCCGGGGTGGTGACCAGGGCGGTGGGCTGACGCCGCGTTTGGCGCGCGCGTTCGTTGCTGCTGGTGTCGCCGGTGCGCAGGCCAACGCTCCAGGGAATCTGCAACGCCTCCAGCGGTGCTTCCAGGGCACGCGCCGTGTCGGCGGCCAGGGCGCGCATGGGCGTGATCCACAACACCGTCAACGGTTCAGCCGGGGCTTTGCGCTTGCCGTTGGTTGGCGGGCGGGTGATGGCGAAGCGATTGAGCGCGGCAAACCACAGGGCGTAGGTTTTACCGGCACCGGTGCTGGCATGCAGCAGCCCCGACTGCCCATGCTTGACCGCCGCCCACACGTGTTTTTGAAAGTCGAACGGCTTCCAGCCTTTGGCGGCAAACCATTTCTTGGCGAAGTCGATGGGTTTTGCCATACGGCGGCTGATATTCCGGAGGGTCTATTTCCACAGACCCTCCAGGCATCGCAAAGGTTTACTTCAAATTGCCACTCAAGAACTGCTGCAGGCGCTCACTCTTTGGATTGCCCAGCACATCCTCCGGCGCGCCTTCCTCCTCCACCAGGCCCTTGTGCAGGAACAGCACCTGGCTCGACACCTTGCGCGCAAAGCTCATCTCGTGGGTGACCATGATCATGGTCCGGCCTTCCTCGGCCAGGCCCTGGATCACCTTCAGCACTTCGCCCACCAGCTCGGGGTCGAGGGCCGAGGTGGGTTCGTCGAACAGCATCACCTCCGGCTCCATCGCCAGCGCACGGGCGATCGCTACCCGCTGTTGCTGGCCGCCGGAGAGGAACGCCGGGTATTGATCGGCCACGCGCGCCGGCAGGCCGACTTTGTCCAGGTAGCGTCGGGCGCGGTCTTCGGCGTCCTTCTTGCTGCAACCCAGCACCCGGCGCGGGGCCATGGCGATGTTCTCCAGCACGCTCATATGGCTCCACAGGTTGAAGTGCTGGAACACCATTGCCAGCCGCGTGCGCAGGCGTTGCAGCTCAGCATCGTCGGCCACGCGCATGCCGTGGCGGTCGCTGACCATGCGGATTTGCTTGCCATCGAGGGTCATGGCGCCGTCGTTGGGGGTTTCCAGAAAGTTGATGCAGCGCAGGAAGGTGCTCTTGCCCGAGCCGCTGGCGCCGATCAGGCTGATCACGTCACCGGTCTTGGCCTTGAGCGAGACACCTTTGAGCACTTCATTGTCGCCATAGCTTTTATGCAGGCCTTCAACGGTCAGTTTGTACATGGGGCATGCATCCTCAAGGCGAAAGTAGGTAGCCGCTGCGGTAGGCCTCTGAGCCTGCGACATGGCCGATGACCATCCCCGCAGTGGCCATGCGTCGCAGCGAACGGGCGTAAAGCAGGCCGGCCTGCTGGCAGTGCACCGGCGTTACGCGGTCAGTGATGGGGTCGATGATTTCGGCAATCAGTTGCCCGGCCTCCAGGTATTCGCCCGGCAAGGCACTGAACACCAGCAAGCCGCCCACCGGTGTCGCCACAGGCTCGACGCCCGCCAGCGGCGTGGCCGGGTAGGGCAGGTCGGGCAGCGGGGCGACGTCGCCGTCGATCGCACCGAAGTGAATCAGGTAGTCGATGATCGCCTGGCAATCGAGGCGGGCCAGGCCGTGGTTGACGTCACCTTGGCCGCGCAACTCGACCGTCACCGAAAAGCTGCCCATGGGAATCGGGAAGCGTTCGCCAAAGCGTTGCTGCAACTGCCACCACACCAGGGTGAAACACTCATCGAAGGACTGTCCGCCGGAGTCAGTGGCCAGCAAATTGGCTTCTGAGCCGATATAGCGCGCCAGCGGCTCCACCCGTGGCCAGGCTTCTGGCGTGGTGTACAGGTGCGCCACGGCTTCGAAGTCGCAATGCAGGTCCAGCACCATGTCCGCATCGCAGGCCAGGCGTTGCAGTGCGAGGCGCTGGGATTGCAATTGGGTCTCGGCGTTTTGCGCGGCCAACGCGGTGGACAGCGCAGTGCGGATCAGTTCGACGTTGTGCCGCGGGTCATCGCCCAGCAAGGCCTCGACCTGGTTGCCCACGTCTTCGCTGAGATCGACGAACAGGCGATTGAAGTTCTGCCCGCTTTCCAGTTCATAACGGCCCAGCGGGATATCCATCAGCACTTGTTCCAGGCCCACCGGGTTGGCGATGGGCACCAGTACGACTTCGCTGCGCAAGCGGCCGGCCGCCGCCAGCTGCGCCAGGCGCACCTTGAGGTGCCAGGCCACCAGCATGCCTGGCAGCTCGTCGGCATGCAGCGACGACTGAATGTAGATCTTGCCTTCGGCCTGCTCCGGGCCGAAATGAAAGCTGTGAATCTGCCGCGCCGTGCCGGGCACTGGCGCGATCAGCTCATGAATCTGATGACGCATGAAGGCTCCTTAGTGGCTCGGCCCGAGAAACGCCAGCCAGCGGCGCTCCGCCAGACGAAACAGACCGACCAGGGCAAAGGTCACGGTCAGGTAGATCAGCGCAGCGATGCCGAAAGATTGAAAGGTCATGAAGGTGGCCGAGTTGGCGTCCCGCGCGACTTTCAGGATGTCCGGGATCGTCGCGGTAAAGGCCACTGTGGTCGAGTGCAACATCAGGATCACTTCGTTGCTGTAGTAGGGCAGCGAGCGACGCAACGCCGACGGCATGATCACATAGGCGTACAGCTTCCAGCCGCTGAGGCCATAAGCCTTGGCCGCTTCGACTTCGCCGTGGGCCATGCTGCGGATCGCCCCGGCGAAGATCTCCGTGGTGTAGGCGCAGGTGTTCAGGGCGAAGGCCAGGACGGTGCAGTTCATTGCATCGCGAAAGAACGCATCGAGGACCGGTTGCGCGCGCACGGCGGCAATGCTGTAGATGCCGGTGTAGCAAATCAGCAGTTGGATATACAGCGGCGTGCCCCGAAACAGGTAGGTATAGAACTGCACCGGCCAGCGCACCAGCGGGTTGCGCGATACCCGGGCGATGGACAGCGGGATCGACACCAGGAAGCCGATGACCAGCGAGGCGCTGAGCAGCCACATGGTCATGGCCAGGCCGGTAATATGCTGGCCGTCGCTGTAAAGGAAGGGGCGCCAGTATTGCTGCAAGAGTTCGATCATCGCACGGCCTCCCGTGAGCCTGCGGAGTAGCGACGTTCAAGACGACGCAGGACAAAGTTCGACGCGCTGGTGATCAGCAAGTAGATCAGCGCAGCGAGCACCAGGAAGTAAAACAGTTGATAGGTGCTCTTGCCGGCATCCTGGGCAGCCTTGACCAGGTCGGCCAGGCCGATGATCGACACCAGCGCGGTGGCCTTGAGCATCACCATCCAGTTATTACCGATACCCGGCAGGGCAAAGCGCATCATCTGCGGGAAGGTCACATAGCGGAAACGTTGCCCGCGCTTGAGGCCATAAGCCGTGGCGGCTTCCAATTGGCCGCGGGGGACGGCGAGGATCGCACCGCGAAACGTCTCGGTGAAGTAGGCACCGTAGATAAAGCCCAGGGTGATCACCCCGGCGCTGAAAGGGTCGATCTCGATGTATTCCCATTCCATGAAGTCGGTAAGACCGGTCAGCCAGGTTTGCAGGCTGTAGAAAATCAGCAGCATCAGGACCAGGTCGGGTACACCGCGAATCAGGGTGGTGTAGAGCTGGGCGGGGATGCGCAGGAAGGGCAGGCTGGAGAGTTTGGCACTGGCACCGAGCAAGCCCAGCAACACGCTGACGGCCAACGACAGCACCGATAGCTTCAGGGTCATCCAGGTGCCTTGCAGCAACAGCGGGCCGAAACCCTTCAAGCTGAATGCGCTCAGCCCGAGGGTTTGCAACAGATCTTCGAACATAAATCAGGACCTATGGCGATAAAAAAGCGCCCCTTCAACGAAGGGGCGCCCCAGGCATTATTTGCCGCTGTACAGGTTCAGATCGCCAAAGTGTTTCTTCTGGATGGTGGCGTAGGTGCCATCATCGTGTAACGCTTTGATACCTTTATCCAAAAGGGCCTTCAGTTCAGTGTTACCTTTTTTGATACCGACCGCGGTTTTCGACGGCAGCAACGGGTCATCGATGGCTGCGCTGACTTCGTAGCCCGCCCCGGCTGGTGACTTCAGGAAGCCCAGTTCGGCTTGCAGCATGTCCTGCACGGACGCGTCGAGGCGACCGGAGGTCAGGTCGGCGTAAACCTGGTCCTGATTGGCGTAGGCCTTGGTGGTTACACCGGCTTTATCCAGCACGGCCTTGGCGTAGGCTTCCTGGATGGTGCCTTGCTCGTAGCCCACGGATTTGCCTTTGAGCGACTCTGGTGTCGAGTAGCCGGCGCCTTTCTTGAAGACCAGCGAAGTCGGGCCGGAGAACAGCTCGTTGGAGAAGTCGATGGCCTTCATACGGGCCTCGGTGACGGTCATCGAGGAAATCACACCGTCGAACTTGTTGGCTTTGAGGCCCGGAATCATGCCGTCGAAATCACTTTCGACCCACTTGCACTTCACTTTCAGTTCGGCGCAGATCGCGTTGCCCAGGTCGATATCGAAGCCCACCAGGCTGCCGTCGGCAGCTTTGGACTCGAACGGCGCGTAGGAAGGATCGACACCAAAACGCAGTTCCTTGTATTCCTTGGCCAGCGCGGTACCGGCGGCCATGCACAGAGCCAGTGCAGAAAGGGTCAGCAATGCTTTTTTCATTATGTAATCCCTGGAAACCAAGATAAGCGCTTGTGGCGCGTTTAGGACTGTTACTGAACGGTGTCAGACGGATCACAAGTAGCAATTTCTGCACCATAGTTCCGAATGATCGTTTTAAAAGGTGGGAAGAGGGAGTTATAAGTATAGGAAATGCCCGAAAATGGGCATTGAAAACTGAGCGCACCATTTCGGAACATTTGCAGATCCCATTGTGGGTGGGCGCTTGCTCCCACAGGTGTTCTGCGTCAGGCCAGTAAGTCCTGCAGGGTGGCTAGGTTATCCGCCTCATCCACCGCCTTGTCCTGGCGCCAGCGCAACATCCGCGGGAACCGCACCGCTATCCCGCTCTTATGCCGCTTGGACAGGGCAATGCCTTCGAACCCCAACTCGAACACCATGCTTGGCGTTACGCTGCTGACCGGGCCGAACTTCTCCACAGTGGTCTTGCGCACGATGGCGTCGACCTTGCGCATTTCTTCATCGGTCAATCCTGAATACGCCTTGGCGAACGGTACCAAGGTACGTTCGCTGCCGGCCGGGCCGTCCCATACTGCAAAGGTGTAGTCGCTGTACAGGCTGGCGCGTCGACCATGGCCGCGCTGGGCATAGATCAACACCGCATCGACGCTGAACGGGTCGACTTTCCACTTCCACCACACGCCCATGTCCTTGGTGCGGCCTACTCCGTACAGGCCTTCGCGCGCCTTGAGCATCATGCCTTCCACCCCAAGCTGGCGGGAGGCTTCGCGTTGCTGGGCGAGGTCCTGCCAGGTGGTACCCGTCAGCAAGGGCGATGCCAGCAGTACGGGTTGGTTGCACTGGGTAATCAGCCGTTCAAGTTGGGTGCGGCGTGCCGCCTGGGGTTGGTTGCGCCAGTCGTCGCCCTGATGCTCCAGCAGGTCGTAGGCCAGGACCGCGACCGGAGCATCGTCGAGCACTTTTTTGCTCAAGGTCTTGCGGCCAATGCGCTGTTGCAGCAGCGCGAACGGTTGCACCGCGTCCTTCCACACCACGATCTCACCATCGATCACCGTGCCATCGGGCAGGCCGCTGGCCAGGCTGTGCAGTTCGGGAAAACGCTCGGTCACCAGTTCTTCACCCCGGGACCAGATCCACAGGCGGCCCTCACGCTTGACCAGTTGCGCGCGAATGCCGTCCCACTTCCATTCCACCTGCCAGTCGGCGGGCGAACCGAGCAGGGTGTCGAATTGCTCGACCGGCTGCGACAGTCCGTGGGCGAGAAAAAACGGATAGGGCTGTCCGCCCCGTTGGGCATGTTCGTCGGACGATTCGGCGGCGATCAGCTTGAGGTAGCCTTCGGCCGTCGGCCGGTTGGACAGGTCGGTGTAGCCCACCAGGCGCTGGGCCACGCGCTTGCTGTCCAGATCAGCCAGGGCGGCGAGGGCGCGGGTGACCAGCAACTTGGACACCCCCACGCGAAAGCTGCCGGTGATCAACTTGACGCACACCATCAGGCTCGGTTGATCCAGTTGCGCCCACAACGCGGGTAAGCGTTCGGCCAGGTCCTGGGGCGAAAGGCCACGCAGCGGCAGGAGCTTTTCTTCGATCCACACCGCCAGGCCGTCATGGGAGGTGTAGGCCGATTCTGGCAATAACAGCGAAATCGTCTCGGCCAGGTCACCCACCGATTGGTAGCTTTCCTCAAACAGCCACGGGGCGATCCCTGAGGCTTCGGTGGCCATGTCTCGCAGCAGGCGGGTGGGTACCAATTGCCGAGGACGCCCGCCGGACAGGAAATACACCGCCCACGCGGCGTCTTCGGGCGGGGCCTGCAGGAAGTAGGCTTGTAATGCGGCAAGCTTGGCGTTGCTGGAGGTGGTGGCGTCGAGGTTGGCGTACAGCTCGGCAAAGGCTTTCATGGCGTGGTCTCTTCTTCGTCATCTCCGTATTCGGTGCTGAAGCTCTGGGCGTCCAGGCCTTTTTCCCGCAGGTGGCGCACCAGAACGCCGACGGAGCCATGGGTGACCATTACCCGTTCGGCGCCGGTTTGTTCAATGGCCCACAACAGTCCGGGCCAGTCGGCGTGGTCCGACAGCACAAAACCCCGGTCCACCCCGCGCCGCCGCCGTGTACCACGCAGGCGCATCCAACCGCTGGCGAAGGCATCGCTGTATTCGCCAAAACGGCGTATCCAGCTACTGCCGCCGGCGGAGGGCGGCGCGATGATCAGGGCTTGGCGCAGCAACGGGTCGGTCTTTTTGAAGTCGCCCGCGTAAAGGGTTTCGGGAATGTAGATACCGGCTTCGCGGTACACCCGGTTCAGCGGTTCGACTGCGCCGTGGCTGAGGATCGGACCGATGCTGGCGTCGATGCCGTGCAGGATGCGTTGGGCCTTGCCGAAGGAATAACAGAACAACACGCTGGCCTTGCCGGCCGCGATATTGGCCTGCCACCAATCATTGATGCCGGCAAAGATCTGCGCCTGGGGCTGCCAGCGGTAGATCGGCAGGCCAAAAGTGGATTCGGTGATAAAGGTGTGGCAGCGCACTGGCTCGAATGGCGCGCAGGTGCCATCGGGTTCGACTTTATAGTCGCCGGACGCCACCCAGACTTCGCCCTGGTATTCCAGGCGTACCTGGGCGGACCCAAGCACATGCCCGGCCGGGTGGAAGCTCAAGGTGACGCCGTGATGCACCAGTGGCTCGCCGTAGGCCAGGGTTTGCAGGTTGATGTCCTGGCCCAGGCGCGAGCGCAGGATGCCTTCGCCGGGACCTGCGGCGAGGTAGTGCTGGTTACCGGTTCGGGCGTGGTCGCCGTGGGCGTGGGTAATGACCGAGCGTTCCACCGGGCGCCACGGGTCGATGTAGAAATCACCGGCGGGGCAGTAGAGGCCTTCGGGCCGGGCGATGACAAGGTCCATGGAGCGTGCCGGGGGCAATGGGCTTATCAGTAGGAGGCAGGGGGCAGCGCAGAAGTTCTATCTGAATGCATGGGGGGCAAATGTGGGAGGGGGCAAGTCGCATCGTCGCACCGCCCCTCCCACATTTTGAAGCGTTTACTTGCCTGGGGTCAGGGTCAACCTGGCCTTCCCGTACACCTTATCGAAGTTCTGCGGCTGCATCGGGAAGCTCAGGTATTGCGCCTTGAGCGCGGCGTCGATGCCGTTGGCGTAGTGGGGGCTGGCGGGGTTGCCGGACTGGCCAATGCCACCCTGGCCCATCATCGGTTCCGCCTGGCCGAAATCGACGATCATGCGCAATGCCGGCACCTGGGTGGTGTTGAAATCCCGGCCCCAGCTGTACGGTGCCGGGTTCAAGGTGGTGTGGTCGCCACCGGACGCCAGTGGTCCGCGAATCACTTGGCCGCTGGTGTTTTTCCAGGTGGTGCTGTGCAGCTTGCCCCATTGCCAGGCCTTGTGATCGCTACCCAACTGGCTGTCGCCGGCCGTGATCGCGGCGGCCAGGCTGCGGGCGAGGATCGCCGGTTTGTCTTCTTTTTGCGCGGTGCGCACGTCATCCCAGAACGGGCTGTCTTCGCGGCCCAGCAGGTGGTCGGCCTGGGCGGCGTAGGACAAGCTGGCGTTACTGACAAAGGCTTTCCAGCTTGCGCTGTTTTCCGGGCCGAGTTCGTCGAGGAAGATCTGTTTGCTGCTTTCCTGCAGGAACAGCTCGTAGATCGCCGCGTCGGCGGAGGTGGGGGCCAGGCGACCGTCAAAGGCCATCAGGCGATTCAGCGCTTCCCGCGCCTTGGCCTGTTCAGCGGCTGGCAATGCATCGATCGCCTGTTTCAGGGGCTGGGCCATGCCCGGTGCCTGGAACATGTTCTTGAGCTTGGCGGCGAACGTGGTGGTCTGGTCGTATTGCATGGCAATCATGCTGCGGCTGTCATGCTTGCCGGCATTGGCCAGTTGCGCCAGGCGCTCGCTGCGCTCCGGCGCATCCCACGAGTTCGACAATTGCATGCCATAGCCACGCGGCGCGGTGCGCTGGTTGGCGGTGCCGATCCAGCCCTGGGCCGGATCCTGGTCGTACGGGTGCAGCATGGCGTCGGCGTAACCGTCCCAGTCGAAGCGCGCATCCCAGCCCGGCGAGGGCAACAGGCCTTCGCCTTCGCGACGGTTGGGGAAGCGGCCTGTGACCTGCCAGCCAATGTTGCTGGCGTCGGCGAACACGATGTTCAAGGCGATGGCGCGAATCTCGCGGGTCGCGTCCGAGGCTTTGCCGGCATTTTGTGCACGGGACAGGTCGAAGAACGCGTCCAGGCTTTTGTCGTCCTTGAAGTCGGCGGTTTGCAAGGCCAGGCCAAAACCACTGGTCAGTGCCTGGCTGCTGTTAAGCAGGGCGCCGTGGCGGGTTTCGTACACCACTTCGCGAATCGAACGTTGGCCCTTGATGAAGAAGGTTTCGTTACGCACCCCAGCCGGTAGCCATTTGCCGTTGTTCTCGTAGTACAGCGCGCTGCCTTGGCGTTTGACCTTCTCCAGGAACAGGTCCTGGGTGTCGCCCTTGACGGCGCTCATGCTCCACGCGACTTTGCCGTTGAACCCCGACAACAGAGTTGGCAGACCGGCGATCGATGCGCCGACCGCCTGGTATTTCGGGGCGCGGATCTGCACGTAGTTCCACGGCGAAGGCGCTTGCGGCTGGGCCGCGAGGTCGTTGGCCAGTAGGCTTTTACCGCTGCGGCTGCGTTGCGGGCCGATGGCCCAGTTGCTTGAAGTCGTCACCGCCAGGGAATTGAGTGTGCTCAATTGCTGGCTGACCGTGTCCAGCCCGGCCAGGCCGGTGATCTGGCTGAGGTTCACGCCCTTGAGCTTCTCCGCTTCGGCCAGGGGGATCGGTTCATCCGGTGCGCTTGGGGTGAGCCAGGCGAGTTTGTCGGCGCCGACTTTCTGCGCGAGTACCAGGGACGCCAGTTCTTCCTGCAGGTTGGTTGCCTCGCTGAAATTCAGCAGGCAGAACAACAGCGCCGAATCTTCCGGTTTCCAGTACTCGGGCTTGTAGCCGGTCTTGGCCAGGTCCGGCGGCAGCTTGTCGCGGTAGCGGAACAGGTAGGCGTTGACGCCACGGGCATACACTTCAAAGAAACGCTTGAGGCGCGGCGACGAGGCGTTATACAGCTCGCCCGCACTTTTCCTGAGGTTGACCGCGCGCATGAAGCGGTCGACATCCAGCACGTCTGCACCGGACATTTCCGCCAGGCGGCCTTGGGCCAGCAGGCGCAGCGTGACCATCTGGGTGATCCGGTCGCTGGCGTGTACATAGCCGAGGCTGAACAGTGCGTCGTGGAAGGTGTTGCTTTCAATCAGCGGCATGCCCTGGGCATTGCGGCGTATCGAAACGTTCTGCGCGAGGCCCTTGAGCGGCTGCACGCCGGCAACGGGGGGCAGGGTGTCCTGGGTGCTCTGGAGCTGGCAACCGGCCAGGCCCAAGGCACTGGCCACTGCCGCGGCAACGCCGAACCGGGGAAGAAAATGTGAGAGGGCTGGCGAGGCCATGGCAAAGCTCCTGCGGGGGGTAGCGTCAGTAAAGGCGCTACGTTAGTGAGCGCGGCGATACGACGCAAGCGGGAGTTTGGGGAAAGCGTCAGATCTTGAGTCTGTTCAAATCAAATGTGGGAGGGGCGGTGTGACGATTCGACTTGCACCCGATGGCGGCCTCTGGGCCGACCAGGATGTTGGGGGAATTGGGACATATCCATTGCTGCGGTAACGGCGACTTAGGGTTCCGCTCTTACAGCGGGTCACTTTTGGAAAAGAGCCCGGGATGCCGGCCCAGCCAAAAGTAACCAAAAGGGCTCTTGCCCCACCACTCGGCACCTCGCCTAGGCTCGGTGTGCCCGAACACAGGCTTGAATCCGTGGGCCGCCGTCATGGGCCATCCCTGGCCCAGGACGGCTAACCCGGCGTCCTGCCGGGTTACCCACGGATTCAAGCCTGCGTTCGGCCAGCGTGGTTTAACGGGGCGCCTAAGATCAAGATCAAAAGCCAAAGCCAGAGCAATTGAGCATTTCGGCACTGTTATCGAGCGTTTCGGCACAGTAACCACGCTTTGCTCAACCTAGACTCGAGCTTCACTTTAGGACTCAGATGGAGTTGCGATGAAAATCAGATTAATCCTGCCTGCACTTTCCATGGCAGTGACATTCAGTGGATACGCTGCCGATTTCGTACTGACCAGCCGGGATATTGCTGACAATCGTCCGCTGACCAGTCGCGAAGTGTTCCAGGGCTTCGGGTGCGAAGGTGGCAACACGTCTCCTGAGCTTTCCTGGCAAAACGCCCCCGCGGGGACTAAAAGCTACGCGATCACTGTTTACGATCCCGATGCACCCACCGGTAGCGGTTGGTGGCATTGGACGGTGGTTAACCTGCCAGCTTCCACCCATAGCTTGCCAAGAGGTGTAGGGGTGAACCTGCCCGCAGGTGCCGTACAAGGGCGAACCGATTATGGCCAGCCGGGGTTCGGTGGCGCTTGCCCACCTGTCGGAGATAAACCCCATCGCTATCAATTCACCGTATGGGCATTGAAAGCCGATAAGCTACCGCTCGACAACCAGGCCAGCGGAGCCTTGGTAGGTTACATGCTCAACGCCAACGTCCTGGCCAAAGCGACCATTACTTCAACGTACGGACGTTAAGAACGATGCGCCCTTGTGACGGCATACAGCACCGGGAAAACATTATCGATGCATGTGTCATACGGGCGCGACAACCCCTCACCTTGCCAAGGGTGCCGGTGTTCGTGACCACCTTGTGTCGAGTGCGACAGGGGGAAAAACTGTTGCAATGGGATGACCGGGAGATGCGCGCAGGGCCTCAGCATCTGATTCTGATGCCGGCCGGGCGCGAGCTTGGTATCTCCAACTTCCCTGGCCCTCACGGTCACTACATCGCCGATGCGGTGACCTTTCCCGTCTCGACATTACGTAACTTCAGCACCCGATATAGCCAGCAGATTATGAGCGGGCGCGGTGCACTGAAGACCGATCTATGCGTTCCTCTGGACAGGCACACAACCCAGGCATGGGAGCAGTTGTTGGCCGCCATCAATGGGAACGCCCCACAGGCACTATGCACACATTATGGGGAAGCGGTTCTTCTGAGCCTATGCCTTGGAGGCCAGGTCGGGCCTCTGCTGATGGGGCGCAACGATCCACTGTGTGAACGTGTGCAGCAACTGGTAATGGCCAGGCCGGAGAGAGACTGGACGGTCGCGAGCATCGCACAACACATGAACCTGGGTATGTCGACATTGCGCCGCCAACTGGCGAAAGAGGGTAATAGTTTCAGGAATATTTTGGAGGGTGTTCGACTGTCGACAGCATTACAACGGTTGCAAACAACTTCTCGCCCGATCGGTGAAATTGCCGGCGCCTGCGGTTATGCCTCGGCCTCACGTTTTGCTGTGCGCTTTCGCTCACACTATGGCCTGTCACCGCGTGAATTGCGGGCGGCGATTTGAGCATTTTCCTTCCCCTGCTTCGTACAGCCCGCCAATCGAGTGAAGCGCCTGCTCAGCTTGCCGTTCCAACTGCACCGATTCGTTGCCAGGGCAATCCAAGTACCCGTGCCTGAAGTGGCAAAACTTTGTAGCAGCTTACCGTCGGCTGCTACAAAGCTTTCGTGGATACCCATGGTTATCCGGGGCAGGCCCCCACATGTGACCGGGTGGGTTTCAAGAATAATGCTCAGGACTTGGGCGGGTTGACCTTTTGCACCAGTTCGTAAGCGCGCAGGGTTGCCGGGCGTTCCTTGATACTGTTGAACCAGCGATGAACGTGTGGGAAATCTTCCAACCGCTGGCTCTGCCACTTGTGGGAAACGATCCAGGGGTAAATGGCCATGTCGGCAATGCTGTAGGCCTCACCCGCCACGAACGGACGATCCGCCAGGCGTCGATCCAGTACCCCATACAAACGCGCGGTTTCATCCACATAACGCTTGATCGCGTAGGGGAGCTTCTCCGGTGCAAATTGGCTGAAGTGATGGTTCTGGCCCGCCATCGGCCCCAACCCGCCCATTTGCCAGAACAGCCATTGCAGTACTTCCTGGCGACCGCGCAGGTCCTGGGGAATGAACTGGCCGGTTTTTTCCGCGAGGTACAGCAGGATTGCACCGGATTCAAACAGTGAAATCGGCGCGCCGCCGTCGTTCGGGTTCTGGTCGACGATGGCCGGGATGCGGTTGTTGGGAGCGATCTTCAGGAAGCCAGGCTTGAACTGGTCGCCCTGGCCGATGTTGATCGGGTGCACCTTGTAGGGCAGCCCGGCTTCTTCCAGGAACAGCGATACTTTGTGACCGTTAGGGGTGGTCCAGTAATACAGGTCGATCATGAAGCTCTCCAAATGAGCGAATGCCTGCATGTATAGGTGATGATCGACGGGTCATAATTCAATGAAACATTTACGTCTAAGGTTAGAAGCCTTTCAGGCTGTGCTGTCTGCCCACACCCGCAGTGGCGGTTGCGCGCAGCACACCATAGCCTTCGGCTGAAAGCGTGGGGGCGCCTCCATTGCCTGGGCACATGGGGGGGAGCTTGATTCGTCGGGAGACGGGGGGAGGGGGTTGCAGTGCCAGCGCAAGTCCTGGACTTGGAGCGCCGTCAAGCATGTGGGAGTTTTGCTGCCCCTCGCAGGGAGTGACTCAATAAAGCCACCAGGACAGTTGCTCCCACATTAGGGGCTACCGCGCGGCTTACGCCCCGTGGCACTTCTTGAATTTTTTCTCACTGCCGCATGGGCACGGATCGTTGCGACCAACGTCCTTCAACGCATTGCGCACTGGCTCCTGGTGAGCGTGGCCGCAGTTCGGGCCGTGGACATGGCCGTGGTCGTGATCATGATGATCGTGATCGTGGTTGCAGTCAGGACCATGGACATGGGGTTGCTGAGTCATCGATGTCGCTCCGGAATAAAATCGCCGGGTATTATCTCGCCATTGTGGGCCACCTGCACGTCATACTCGATGAATAATCCGGTTTTCAGCTCGCCGTCCAGGCGATAAGGCACGGGCTGGTCGGGTTTTTTCAGCATCTGCACCACATCGCGTATCTGCGGCCATAGGTTGGTGCGCACCGACACCTTGAAGAACGCGTGGCCGCGCGGCGGTACGGTGAGCCACTCATTGGACTCGCCCTCGGTCAGCACAAAGTCGCCCAGGGTGACCTTGTAGATCAGGCCGCGCACGGTCAGGTCTGCGTCGTCGCGATTGTCCACGCGGAAATACAGCTTGAATTTCTGCTCAAGCAACTTGGCCCGTACTACCTCCACTTTCACCAGGGAGACGTGGGGCGGCGGTGAGTCGTCTTCAAACCAGGAGGCGCAGCCCGTCAGAGTGAGGGTCAACGCCAGCATTAAGCTGTACATCCGGTGCATGGCGCTGTCCTGTCATGGGGTTAGAGGTAGCTGGCGCAGCACTTCTTGAACTTCTGCCCGCTGCCGCACGGGCAGGCATCATTGCGCCCGGCCTTCACGTCCACGGTCGGGTCGATGAAGTACCAGCGCCCCTCATTCTGTACGAAAGAAGACTGCTCGCGGTGGCTATGTTCGCCGGTGCTGTCATGCCAGCGCGCGGTAAACGTCACAAAGGCGTGTTCCGGCTGGCCGCCGAATACCTCGGAGCTTTCGACCTCAAGGCCCAGCCAGGTGCTCTGCAAGCTCCAGGCACTGATGGCGTCGCGGTCCAGGCCGGCCTGTTGCGCAGGCAATGTGGTGCTCACCAGGTAGTCGACCAGGCCCAGCACGTAGGCGCTGTAGCGCGAGCGCATCAGGGCGCTCGCGCAGGGCGCCGGGTGGCCAGCGTGATAATGGCCGCAGCAGGCATCCAGCAGGTTACCGCTGCCGCAGGGACATATGGATGTACTCATCGGGTTACCACCAATACTTTCCGAAGTTTTCCGGGTTGGCCCAGAAGCGTGCGTTGAGCCAGTCCGGCACCTGTTTATAGTCAAGCAGATCATAGGTGAACAACGTCAGAACCTGATCAAGGCGCTGGAAGCGCTCGCCGGCCTGCAGGGCCAGGGAGAAGAAGTCGGTGTCCTTCCAGTCGCAGGCGGCCAGGTCTACCAGTACCGCGATGCGGCTTGCGTTGAGGTTACGAATGCCGCCAAGCAGGGTCAGTCCTTGAGGTTTTGACAGGTGCTCCAGGCAGTCGACCACCAGTGCCAGGTCAAAACGCTGCGCTGCCAGTTCCGCGGGCAATGCCCCAGGCTGTGCGATGAACACCTGGGTGTCTGGGTGCGCCGCCTCAAAGGCCTCCAGTGCCGGGAATTGGCTGGAGCCCAACAAAAGCAGGCGTTTGGGCTGGTGCAGATCGAGCAAAGCGGCCAGCGCTTGCTGGGGCGTACGGGAAGAAATACCAGCGGTCATCAGAGATCCTCACATCATGACCCTAGAGACTAGCGCGGCTGAGCGTGCGGGCCTAGAGCGGGCGGTAGCGAAAAGTCCTACGAGTACGGCGATCCTCAATGAATACGGGGGCGTGGCGTAGTGGCGCAGTTGAAAAGAGCCGTCTTTACTCCACCCATCGGCCCCCGCCGATCCCTCAGGAGAAATCAGATGAGCATCATGCGGACAGTTCTACCTTTGGTTCTGCTAACCGGAGTATTGACAGGTTGCGCAGGCTTGCAAAAAACCGATTGGCCCACCTGTGCCGCTGTCGGCGGCGTGACCGGCGCGGCGATTGGCGCGACGGAAAGCTCGGCCTACGCCGGTTATGGCGCGTTGCTGGTCGGCGGCATGGCCGGCGCGTATTGCTGGGTTCATGGCGACGCGGATGAAGACGGCGATGGCGTGCCGGACAGCCGTGACAAGTGCCCGGGTACTCCGAAGGGCGTGCAGGTCGACGCCAATGGCTGCCCACCTGCGCCGCCAGCGGCGGTGGTAGAGGAAGTGGTGGTGGCCAAGGAAGAAACCATCGTGATTCGCGATGTGCACTTCCAGTTCGACTCGGCCAAATTGACGGCTGCGGACAAGACCAAGCTCGACACCATCGCCACTCGCCTGAAAAAGGAGGCCCCAAGTGCCCAACTGCGGGTCAGCGGCCATACCGACAGCGTCGGCAAAGACGCCTACAACCAGAAACTCTCGGAAAAACGCGCGCGCTCGGTCACCGACTACCTGATCAGTGCCGGCGTGCCTCGCAGCAACTTTGTGTCCGTGACCGGCGCGGGTGAAAGCCACCCGGTGGCCGACAACAAAACCGCTGAAGGCCGCGCATTGAACCGCCGCGTGGAAATCCAGATCAACCGCTGACAGCCCTTGCCCCTGTGGGATTCCACAGGGGCATTGTTGGCGATCTTCGTTGAAATCGCTCCTTTCTCAAGTTTTTTGATCCTTCACTGGCAAATCGCCTGTAGAAGTCGTTACTGTGCGCCCAAAGAAAAATTTGAAAACACTCAGGAGCCCCATGATGCGTAAGGTTTTTCTGTTGGCCCTGTTGGTCAGCCCCGTTGCCCTGGCCCAGAGCGTCAGTGTTGAAACCAATTCGTTGATGCGCCTGCCTTCCAGCACCAGCGTGTTGCAACTGGAGCGCCTGGACGTGGCGGATTACGGCACCTTGCTGATCCCGGCCACGATCAGCCAGGTCACGGTGGATCAACTGCACCTGGGCCGTGAGGCGCGCATTACCATCGCGCCGGGCAACACAGGGTTGCAGTTGCAAGTGCGCCAGGCGCAGTTGGAACACGGCAGCCAGATCACCTCGCGCGGTGCCCCTGGCACTCATGAAAAACCGGCCAAGGCCGGGCGCGACCTGACCTTGCGTATCAATGCACTGGCCGCTGAAACATTGTCGGTGGATGCCCGTGGCGGCGCGGGTGCACAAGGGTATGCCGGCCTGGATGGTGCCAACGGTGAAGACCCGGGTTGTACCTGGGGTTCGGCCGGGCGGGGGGCCAATGGAGATAATGGCGGCGACGGCCTTCCCGGTGCAGCGGGAGCGCAAGTACGCCTCGAGCTGCCGCAGGACTTTCCGAGCGAGCGGATCAAGGTCTGGGTCGATGGTGGCCCGGGCGGCTTGGCCGGTACGGCGGGTAAACCTGGCAAGGGCGGGCAATCCAAGGGCTGCCTGGTGTACCGCGCTGATGGCGGCGAAAAAGGCCGCCCAGGTTTGGAAGGCCAGCCGGGGCCAGCTGGGCCTGCGGGCTCTGTGACCATCCAACGACTTTGAGTCGTCGGGTCTGACGCCCTCGGGAGCACGTCGCACCGACCTGCTCCCGAGCCAGGTTGAAGGTCGCCTCAGAACATCGGCCGCGCCGAAGCAATCGCCACCAGCAACAACCCCACGATCAAATTGATCCCTACCAACTTGCGAATCTGCCCCAGCGCCGCCGCGCCCGCCGGCCAGTCTTCAGCCGCTACCGCCGTGCGCAGTTCCGGGAACTTCAACGCCTGGATGCGGATAAACAGCGCGGTCATCACCACATACAAGCCCATCATCACCTGCACATAGCGCGGCGCGGTCTCGAACCCGCTGAAGCGCAGGTGCAGCAGGCCAACGCCGCTGATCGGCAAAACCAGCACCGCCACCCAGACCCACACGAAAAAACGTTGAAACACATTTGCCCACAACTTGAGTCGGGCAGGGCCCTCAAGGGCCGCCACAGCGGCGGGGCGCAGGATCATCCAGGCGAAAAACATGCCGCCGACCCAGATCAGGGCGGCCAATACATGCAGGGTGTAGGCGAGGCTGAAGACGGTCATTGTGGTACTCCGTTCTGCGCGGGATTAATTAGCGGGGTATGATAGCGGCCGATTCGAACCACTGAAAATTTATCCAGCGTTTTTTGCGCCCGACTATCCATGATCAGCACTGAACTCAAAACCACGATCCAGGGCGCCTATACGCGTTTTCTCGAAGCCAAGAGCTTGAAACCGCGCTATGGCCAACGCCTGATGATCGCCGAAGTGGCCAAGGTCCTCGGGGATATCGACACCGACGACGAAGGTCGCCGCGAAGGTGAGCCTGCGGTCGTGGCCGTCGAAGCCGGCACCGGTACCGGCAAGACCGTGGCCTACAGCCTGGCCGCGATCCCGACCGCCAAGGCCGCCGGCAAGCGCCTGGTGATCGCCACCGCCACCGTCGCCCTGCAGGAGCAGATTGTCTACAAAGACCTGCCCGACCTGATGCGCAACAGCGGCCTGAACTTCACCTTCGCCCTGGCCAAGGGGCGTGGCCGCTATATGTGCCTGTCCAAGCTCGACGTGCTGTTGCAGGAAGGCCATGCGCAAACCGCCACGGCGTCGCTGTTTGAAGAAGAAGGCTTCAAGATCGAGGTTGATGAAGTCAGCCAGAAGCTGTTTACCAGCATGATCGAGAAATTGGCTGGCAATAAATGGGACGGCGACCGCGACAGCTGGCCCACCGCCCTGGAAGATGCCGATTGGGCGCGCCTGACCACCGACCATAGCCAATGCACCAACCGCCATTGCCCGAACTTCGGCCAGTGCGCCTTCTATAAGGCACGGGAAGGCATGGGCAAGGTCGATGTGATCGTCACCAACCACGACATGGTCCTGGCCGACCTGGCCCTGGGCGGCGGCGCCGTACTGCCGGACCCACGCGACACGCTCTACGTATTCGACGAAGGCCACCACCTGCCCGATAAGGCCATCGGCCACTTCGCCCATTACACGCGCCTGCGCTCCACCGCCGACTGGCTGGAGACCACCGCCAAGAACCTCACCAAGTTGCTCGCCCAGCACCCCTTGCCCGGCGACCTGGGCAAGCTGATCGAACAGGTGCCGGAGCTGGCGCGCGAGATCAAGACCCAGCAGCAGTTCATGTTCAGCGCCTGTGAACAGGTGGCCGACTTTAAACCTGGCGAAGACGTGGAGGGCCGAGAGCGCCCGCGCCATCGTTTTGTGGGTGGGCTGATCCCCGAGCACATGCGCGAAATGGGCGTTGAGCTCAAGAAAGGCTTTTCGCGCCTGACCGACCTGTTCACCCGCCTGACCGACCTGCTCAAGGAGGGCATGGACGGCGAGGTGAATATCGGCATCGCCAGCAACCAGGCCGAGGAATGGTACCCGCTGTTCGGCAGCCTGCTGTCCCGTTCCCAGGGCAACTGGGAGTTGTGGACCGCGTTTACCGCCGAAGACCCGGAAGACAACCCGCCCATGGCGCGTTGGCTGACCCTGTCGGAAAGCGGCGCGCTGTTCGATATCGAGGTCAATGCCAGCCCGATCCTGGCTGCCGAAATGCTGCGCCGCAACTTGTGGAATGTCGCGTATGGCTGCCTGGTAACCTCGGCCACGCTGACCGCCCTGGGCACCTTCGACCGCTTCCGCATGCGCGCCGGCCTGCCGAAAAAGGCGGTGACTGCTGTGGTGCCGAGCCCGTTTCATCATGCCGACGCCGGCGTGCTGCGCGTGCCCGACCTCAAGGCCGACCCTCGGGATGCGCCGGCTCACACGGCCGCCATCATCCGTGACCTGCCGTCCCTGGTGGAGGGTTCACGCGGCACCCTGGTATTGTTTTCCTCACGCAAACAGATGCAGGACGTGTTCGATGGCCTCGACCGCGACTGGCGCAAGCAAGTGTTTATCCAGGGCAACCTGTCCAAGCAGGAAACCCTGAACAAGCACAAGGCGCGGGTCGATGGCGGGGATTCCAGCGTGCTGTTCGGCCTGGCCAGTTTTGCCGAAGGCGTGGACTTGCCCGGTGCCTACTGTGAGCACGTGGTCATCGCCAAGATTCCGTTCTCGGTGCCGGATGACCCGGTCGAGGCTGCCTTGGCCGAGTGGATCGAGGCGCGGGGCGGCAACCCGTTCATGGAAATCTCGGTACCGGATGCTTCACTGAAGCTGGTGCAGGCCTGCGGGCGCTTGCTGCGTACCGAAGAAGACCGCGGCACCATCACGTTGCTCGATCGGCGCCTGGTTACCCAGCGCTATGGCAAAGCCATCCTGAATGCGTTGCCGCCATTCAGGCGCGAAATTTCTTAAGCCACCGTGGGCGAATTCGCCCACTTCGTGGTCTATCTCACTGCTATCGCTTTATGTCATCAGGCCATTCACCGGCCGTTTGGGAGAACCTTGCTCGTATGATTCGCACGCTGCCCGCCCTTTTTGCCCTGCTGTTCGCCGCGCCCTTGATGGCCGCGCCCAGCGGGCAACAAACATTGTTCAACTTCGTCCGGCCTGCCGATGTGGTCAAGGTGGCGACCCAGGACGCCAGCCTGCCGCAATACAACGCCGAACAAACCCCGGAAGGCGAGGTGCTGCGCCGCATCACGTTCAACCCGGCCGCCGAACCGAGCCTGGTGCTGAGCCCGCAAAGCGGCGTGTGGGACTGGTCGCAGTCCGGCGCCATGAGCCTGCGTATCCAGAGTGCCATGGACTGGGCGTTGACCCTGTACGTCAAGGTGCAGAGCAACGACGGCAAGACCCTGGTCAGTCGCATCGACCTGCCTGCGGGCCCGGCCCAGACCCTACTGGTTCCGTTGCAAGCCAACTCGCCGCTGAGCCAGGGCATGAAGGCGGGCCCGCCGATGCCGATCACCGTCGACGGCCAGCGCGTGTTGCTGGCCAGCAGCGCCGGGGAGATCGACCGCAGCCAGGTGGTCTCGGTGACCCTGTCGATGATCAAGCCCAATGTTGCGCAAAGCATCCTGCTGGAGCGCTTCGGCGTGCAGGACAGCGAGCCAGCGTTCAAGGCTGCCTACAGCAACCTGGTGGACGCCTATGGTCAATCCACGCGTGCGCGCTGGCCGGAAAAGGTCAGCAGCGACGAACAACTCAAGGCCGCCGCTGCCAAGGAGCAGCAACAGCTCAAGACGTGGCTGGCCGAGCGGGATAAGTCCGCACTGGATCAATACGGCGGTTGGAACAAAGGGCCGGCGTTCGATGCCAGCGGCTTTTTCCGCACCGAGAAACGTGACGGTCGCTGGTACCTGGTGACGCCGGAAGGCCACCCGTTCTACTCCCTGGGCGTGAACACCGTGGCGTCGGATAACAACCAGACCTACGTGGCGGGGCGTGAATGGATGTTCGGGGCGTTGCCCCAGGCTGGTGAACCCTTCGACAAGTACTATGGCAGCAGCGATCATCGCACCGGCAATGGCGCGGGCGAAGGCCGCAGCTTTGCGGCGGGGCGCTGGTACGATTTCTACCGCGCCAACCTGCAGCGTACCTACGACACTGATGGTTACGACCAGAAGCGCTGGATCAGCCACACCCTCGACCGCCTGCAGGCCTGGGGCTTCAACACCATCGGCAACTGGAGCGCCGCGGACCTGGCCACCGCCGACCGCGTACCGTACACCTTGCCGCTATCGATCGTCGGCGATTACGCCAGCATCAGCACCGGTACCGATTGGTGGGGCGGCATGCCCGACCCGTTCGACCCTCGCTTCGCCATGGCCACTGAGCGCGCCGTAGCCATCGCTGCCCGCGATCACCGCGATGACCCGTGGCTGATCGGCTTCTTTGCCGACAACGAACTGGCCTGGGCCGGCCCCGGTGATGATCCCAAGTCACGCTATGCCCTGGCCTACGGCACGTTGCGCATGACCACCGACGTCCCGGCCAAACGTGCGTTCCTCAAGCAATTGCGCGACAAGTACCGCAATGAAGAAGGCCTCTCCAGGGCCTGGGGTATCCACCTGGCGGGCTGGGAGTTGATGGAAGACCCAGGCTTCGAACCGCCGATGCCGAGTCCTGAGCACCCGGAAATCGAAGCCGACTTCAAATATTTCCAGAAAACCTTCGCCGACACCTATTTCAAGACCATTTCCGATTCGTTGAAGTGGCATGCCCCCAACCAGTTGCTGCTGGGTGGCCGTTACGCCGTGAGTACGCCGGAAGCCGTGGCCTCCTGTGCGCAGTATTGCGACGTGTTGAGCTTCAACATGTACACGCTCAAGCCTCAGGACGGTTATGACTTCGCTGCGTTGCGCGCATTGGACAAGCCCGTGTTGATCACCGAATTCAACTTCGGCTCTGCAGACCGTGGCCCGTTCTGGGGCGGTGTGACGCAGTTGGCCAGGGAGGAAGACCGGGGGGCGGCGTATGCGACCTTCCTCAAGCAGGCCATGGCCGAGCCGTCGATCGTCGGCGTGCATTGGTTCCAGTACCTGGACCAACCGGTTACCGGTCGCCTGCTGGACGGTGAAAACGGCCACTTCGGCTTGGTTGGCATTACCGATATCCCATTCCAGGGGTTTGTCGACAGCGTGCGCAAGAGCAACCTGGCGGCGGTCGACCAACTGGGCAAGGAAGCCGAAAAGGCCAAGGCGGCCAGTGCAGTGCATGAGCACGAAGGCGGCAACGCGCATGATGGCAAAGGTGCGGGGCAGGGCGCTGGGCACGCCGGCGGGCACTCTGGAAATGGTCATTGATTCAGTGGTGACGGGTTCACAAATCCTACAAGGGCTGGAACAATGTCAGCCACTTTTTATGGCGTTTTCCGAGGGGGCTTAGGTGCAGGTTCAGGGTCATTACGAACTTCAGTTCGAAGCGGTACGTGAAGCGTTCGCCGCCTTGTTCGATGACCCGCAGGAGCGTGGTGCCGGGCTTTGCATCCAGATCGGCGGGGAAACGGTAGTCGACCTGTGGGCCGGTACCGCCGACAAGGATGGTGCCGAGGCCTGGCACAGCGACACCCTCGTCAACCTGTTCTCGTGCACCAAGACGTTTACTGCGGTCACGGCCCTGCAATTGGTCGCCGAAGGCAAACTGAAGCTGGATGCGCCAGTGGCCGATTATTGGCCAGCGTTTGCGGCGGCGGGGAAGGAAACCATCACCCTGCGCCAGTTGCTCTGCCACCAGGCCGGATTGCCGGCGATCCGCGAAATGCTGCCCGCCGAAGCGCTATACGACTGGCAACGCATGGTCGACACCCTGGCGGCCGAAGCGCCGTGGTGGACACCGGGCCAAGGCCATGGCTACGAGGCAATCACCTATGGTTGGCTGGTCGGCGAATTGCTGCGCCGTGCCGACGGGCGCGGCCCGGGTGAATCCATCGTGGCGCGGGTTGCGCGGCCGTTGGGACTGGACTTCCATGTAGGGCTGGCGGATGAAGAGTTTTATCGCGTGGCTCATATAGCGCGCAGTAAAGGCAATATGGGCGATGAAGCCGCACAACGTTTACTGCAAGTAATGATGCGTGAACCGAACGCCATGACGACGCGGGCATTTGCCAACCCACCTTCTATTCTGACCAGCACCAATAAACCCGAATGGCGACGCATGCAGCAGCCGGCGGCAAATGGTCACGGTAATGCGCGCAGCCTGGCGGGTTTTTATAGCGGTTTGTTGGACGGTAGTTTGCTGGAAAGCGACATGCTCGAACAATTGACTCGTGAACACAGTATTGGGCCGGATAAAACCTTATTGACTCAGACCCGTTTTGGCCTGGGCTGCATGTTGGATCAACCGCAGTTGCCCAATGCAACCTTCGGCCTTGGCCCGCGTGCGTTTGGGCACCCTGGCGCGGGTGGTTCGGTGGGGTTTGCCGACCCTGAACATGATGTTGCGTTCGGTTTTGTGACTAATACGTTGGGGCCGTATGTACTTATGGACCCTCGTGCGCAGAAGTTGGTCGGAATATTGGCCGGTTGTCTGTAAACCCCTTGCTGTTTCACGTTTTTTTGTTACAAATGCAAGTATAAGAAGACGCTGAGCGAAATGTTGTAACTTTAATGTTCTGGAAGCGTCTGTTTAACGGGTCATCCAGACCCCCGGTTTTTTTCTCATTTTGTGGATATCTCATGTTATCGAACAAGTCCTTGGCACTGGCGCTGTGCCTCACTATTACTGGTTGCGCACAAACTCCACAAAATGATGCCGAAGGGGGGCATTGGTGGTCATTTGGATCTGATAAGGCTGCCACCAAGGACGCAGTGAGCCAAACCGACGCCAAGCCGGACGCTAAACCTGCCGCTGGCGCCAAGCCTGCTGCCCCGGTCGCTGCTGCTGTTGCCCCAACCCCAGCCCCAGCCCCGGTTGCCAAGGCTGACACCGGCTCCAGCTGGTGGCCCTTCTCCTCCAAGAGTGCCGACGAAAAGGCCGCCGATGCCAAGGCTGACCTGACGGCCGACCTCAAGGCCGCGACGCCGGCACCCGCCGCCGCGCCAGCTGTCGCCAAGAATGACACCGAAACCCACTGGTGGTGGCCGTTCGAAAGCAAGCCCAAGCCACTGGCCAAGGTCGACGTGACCAACGTACCGATGCCCGACCCGAAAATCACCCAGGCCTGGCTGGACGACTATGAACCGCGCCTGCGCGCCGCTATCAAGGACAGCAACCTGCAACTGGAGCGCCGCGATAACGTATTGGTGGTGATTGCCCCGGTAGACGGCTCCTACAACCCGAAACGCCCGGCGATGTTGTTGCCGGTTACCCTGGGCCCGTTCACCCGCGTTGCCAAGGCTGTTGAAGCCGATCCGAAAACCGCCGTACTGGTGCTGGGCCACGTGGATGCCACCGGTTCCGCTCCGGCCAGCCAGGCGTTGACCAAGGAGCGCGCGCAGTCCATCGCTTCGATTTTCAGCCTCAGCGGCCTGAAGCAAGACCGCTTGATGCTGCGTGGCATGGGCGACCTTATGCCGCGTGCCGCCAACGACAGCAATCAGGGGCGTGCGCTGAATCGTCGCATGGAAATCATGTTCACTCAGCGTACAACGATGTTGGCCTTGCTGAGTAAGTACAACTCCGGCAAGACGCCACCTGTCGCTGAAATGGTTGCCGTGCAGGATGTTCCAGCGCCGGCACCGGTTGCCAAGACTGCGGCGAAAAAGGCGCCTGTCGCCAAGAAAGCCGCCGCCAAGCCAGCTGCCAAAAAGGCCCCAGCCAAGCCGGCTGCGAAGAAACCGGCTCCGGCCAAAGCCAAGGCTGCTACGCCGGCGGCGAACGACCAGGCGAAAAACTGATCCGTTGAACCAGAAGGATAAAGTCGCATGACCCAGGCACTGGCCGATATGCGCCGTGACTACACACGGGACGGTTTGAGCGAGGCCCAGGCCCCGGATGAGCCGTTTGCCTTGTTTCACCAGTGGTTTGCCGATGCGGTGAAAACCGAGCAGCCACCGGTGGAGGCCAATGCCATGACCCTGGCCACGGTAGACCAGGACGGTCGTCCGCACTGTCGCATCCTGTTGCTCAAGGGCCTGGATGCACAGGGCTTTACCTTCTTTACCAACTATCAGAGCGCCAAGGGCGAACAGCTCGCGGCGCGGCCGTTCGCGGCCATGACCTTTTTCTGGCCGACCCTGGAGCGCCAGGTGCGCATTGAAGGGCGGGTCGTCAAGGTGACGCCCGAAGAGTCGGACGCCTATTACCAGGTCCGCCCCCTGGGCAGTCGCCTGGGCGCGTGGGCTTCCCCGCAGAGCCAGGTCATTCGTGATCGCGAGGCGCTGCAGGAACTGCTCAAGGCTACCGAACAGCGTTTCAGCGACACCCAGCCCGACTGCCCCGAGCACTGGGGTGGCTACCGTTTGCTGCCCGAGCGTATCGAGTTCTGGCAAGGCCGCGCCAGCCGCCTGCATGACCGCCTGAACTATCGCCTGCAAGGCGCGGACTGGACCCGCGAGCGCCTGGCGCCCTGACGCCCTGAGCGGCGCCTTTCGTCATCTCTCCTGAATCAAGCCGATCACACCGAAGTCTCTGTTCAAGAGTCTTCGGGCGTGTAGTGCTGTGCGGCGTTCTTTAGCCAGAGCGGCAGGTCGTTCCGCTTGATCTTCAAGGCCCGGGCCTTCTCTAGCTGTTGCAGCATAAAGGCGCGCTTGTGCAGGTCGTTGCCCGCCAGGGACAGCGCCAGGTCGCGGTCTATCCAACGCCTGATGCGCACGTACAACCAACCATGGAAGTACAGACCAGCGGCGGTAATGACTACAATGATGAAATAATCCATGAAGTTCCTGGTTATGTTGAGCGTGCTACCGTTCGTCGGTATTTTGGGTACTGGCAGTCTGTACTCAGGCTGAATGAAAGCAATTTTCTGCCGGGCTTGCCGTGACAGGCGTCAAGCTGCAGCGTCTAATGAATACCTGTCCTTTGGAGTTGATGCTATGCGTAAGTCCGTTTTACTGGTTGCCTGCTTTACCACCCTGTCGCTGCTGCTGGGTGGCTGCGCTTCGAGTCTGACCGGCGACTCGTACTCCCGTGACGAAGCGCGTCGTGTGCAGACCGTTCGCATGGGGACCATTGAATCCCTGCGTCCGGTGAAAATCGAAGGCACCAAGACCCCAATCGGCGGCGCAGCGGGTGCAGTCATCGGCGGTGTCGGCGGCAGCGCCATCGGCGGCGGCCGTGGCAGTATCGTTACCGCAGTCATCGGCGCCGTTGCTGGCGGCCTGCTGGGTTCGGCCACTGAAGAAGGCCTGACCCGTACCCAGGGCGTGGAAATCACCGTTCGTGAAGACGACGGCAGCATGCGCGCCTACGTACAGGCCGTGCAGGAAAATGAAATCTTCCGCATCGGCGACCGCGTGCGCATCATGACCGTTGATGGCACCAGCCGCGTGACTCGCTAAACGTCAGTCGTAGAAACACAAAACCCCAACCGGGTGACTGGTTGGGGTTTTTTTATGGGGGCGGCCAGTGCGCGGCTGGCGTTGTGTCTGTCCAGGTACGCACGACCTGTGACGAGGGAGCAAGCTCCCTCGCTACAATGATGCGCGTCGCCGAACCTCTCAGGCCTTCTTGCGACTTGCCATCGCCGTCACGCCATACCCAATACATGCCGCCAATATCGACCCGGTCAGGATCCCCATTCGATCTTCCCCGGCAAACTCGCTGGCGCCCGGCACAAAGGCCAGTGAGCCGACAAACAGGCTCATGGTGAAGCCGATACCGCACAGGATCGCCACGCCAAATACCTGGCCCCAGTTGGCACCGCTGGGCAGGGCAGCGAGGCCGGTCTTGATGGCCAGCCAGGTGAGGCCGAACACGCCGATGGTCTTGCCGATCAGCAGGCCCAGGGCGATGCCCATGGGCACATGGTGGGTAAAGCTTTCCAGGCTGACGCCGTTGAGGGACACGCCGGCGTTGGCGAAGGCGAACAGCGGCAGGATGCCGTAGGCCACCCATGGGTGAAGCGCGTGTTCCAGGGTCAGCAGCGGCGAAGGTTCGGCATTCTTGGTACGCATCGGGATGCAGAACGCCAATGTCACGCCGGCCAAGGTGGCATGCACGCCACTTTTCAGCACGCACACCCATAGGATCAACCCGATGATCAGGTAAGGCGCGAGCTTGATCACACCTAGGCGGTTCATGGCAATCAAGGCGATCAAGCACATCCCCGCGCCGGCCAGGGCGGCACCGGAGAGGTCGGCGGAATAGAACACGGCAATCACGATGATCGCGCCAAGGTCGTCAATAATTGCCAGGGTCATCAGGAACAGCTTCAGCGACACCGGCACACGCTTGCCCAGCAGGGCCAGCACGCCCAATGCGAAAGCGATGTCGGTGGCCATGGGGATGGCCCAGCCGGAGAGCGCCGCCGGGTAATCCTTGTTGATCGCCCAGTAGATCAGCGCCGGTACCACCATGCCGCCGATGGCCGCAGCGCCCGGCAGGACCACTTGCGATGGCTTGGACAAGTGGCCGTCCAGCAGCTCGCGCTTGACCTCCAGGCCGATCAGCAGGAAAAACAAGGCCATCAGGCCGTCGTTGATCCACAACAGCGCGGGCTTGGCGATGTTCAGCGCGCCAATCTGGGCCACCACCGGTACCTCGAGAAAGGCCCCGTAGAGGTGGGACAGCGGTGAGTTGTTGATGATCAGCGCCAAGGCGGCCGCCGCGATCAATAACAGACCGCTGGCGGCTTCCAGCTGGAAGAAACGGGTAAAAGTGCTACGCAGAGCCAAGGGATGCTCTCCAATCCAGATTCAATAGGTGGGTACCCTAACCCGTACTGTTAGTTGTTAAAACAAAAGTTATATTCTTATTTGTTATAAGGGATGGGGTACCCTGGCATTGCGCCAAAGCCTAGCAATTGTGTGTCCAATTGAGTCGTCACTGTATCTGTGTGCAGTGTAGGAAACATCCTAAGATTGGGGCTGAAATTCTTAGAGATCTTCCCTCATGAGTGACCATCGTCCCTGGGCCCGCGAAGCCATTCGCATCATTGAAGCGGACTTCCAGCGCAGCGCTGACACGCACTTGATACCTCTGCCGCTGCCGGGCTTTCCGGGTATCGAGTTGTACTTCAAGGACGAGTCCAGCCATCCCACCGGGAGCCTGAAGCATCGCCTGGCGCGCTCGCTGTTTCTGTATGCGCTGTGCAATGGCTGGCTGAAGCCGGGAGCACCGGTGATCGAAGCATCCAGCGGTTCGACGGCGATTTCGGAAGCCTACTTTGCGCGCCTGCTCGGCCTGCCGTTTATTGCGGTGATGCCTGCCACCACCTCCCAGGAAAAGATCGCCCAGATCGCTTTCTATGGTGGCAAGAGCCATCTGGTACAGGATCCGACGCAGATCTATGCCGAGTCCGAACGCCTGGCGAAGGAAAGTGGTGGTCACTTCATGGACCAGTTCACCTACGCCGAGCGCGCGACCGATTGGCGGGCAAACAACAACATCGCCGAGTCGATCTTCCAGCAGCTGCGCTTTGAGCGACATCCGGAACCGAGCTGGCTGATTTCCAGCCCCGGCACTGGCGGTACCACTGCGACCCTAGGGCGCTACGTGCGCTATCGCCAGCATTGCACCCGCGTATTGTGTGCCGATGCCGAGCGCTCGGTGTTTTTTGACTACTACCTCAGCGGTGACGCCAGCCTGCGCCTGGACTGCGGCTCGCGGATCGAAGGGATTGGTCGCCCACGGGTCGAGGCGTCGTTCCTGCCCAAGGTGATTGATGCGATGGTCAAGGTGCCGGACGCACTGTCGTTGGCGGCCATGCATTACCTGGCCGAGCGTTTGGGGCGGCGGGTCGGGGGTTCCAGCGGGACCAACCTGATTGGCGCATTGGTGGCGGCGCAGCAGATGAAGGCGGCAGGGGAGTCAGGTTCGATCGTGGCGATCTTGTGTGATGGGGGCGAGCGCTATGCCACCACCTATTACGACCAGGCGTGGCTGCTGGGGCAGGGATATGAATTGGATGGCTTGATTACGGCCGTTGCGGCCAGTGTGGAGCGGGGCGAGCTGTTGCCGGCCAACATCCTGCGCGCAAATATTTGATCCGACGCAAAGCCTGATGTGGGAGGGGGTAGGTCCCTCCGGCATGAAATAAATTATTGATTATTAAGGATTAAATCTTTCCTTTAATGACCGATTTTTTGTGGTGATCGGGATTGTTGTGGGGGCTGGCTTGGTGTGGGGGGCTGGCTTGTTGTGGCGAGCGGGCTTGCCCCGCGTTGGGCTGCGAAGCGGCCCCAATA